>NZ_CANMAB010000027.1:0-41562 GCF_947495635.1 uncultured Virgibacillus sp.
GTCAAGATTTGGCAAGAAGTCTTAGGCATAAATGAAATAGGAACGGAGGATAATTTCTTTGAACTTGGTGGGAATTCGATAAGCTTCGTTCAACTTTTATCTAAAATAAGAGAATATTTTAAAGCAGGCATTGGTTTGGATAGTTTGTATACAAATGCAACGATAAAATCAATGGCAAAATTAATAAGAAATGAAGAATCTTCCTTTATCGTTGGGGAAGAGGATCTTCACTTATTAAATGGTAAAAAGGATCATAACATTTTTGCCTTTCCGCCTATTGGCGGCTTCGGAATGGTATATAATGGAATGGCAAATTTAATGGATACACATTCCCTATATGCATTCGATTTCATAAATTCTGATAATAGAATTGATCAGTATATTGAATTAATTCGAATGGTGCAGCCAGAACCACCGTATCAACTATTAGGTTATTCAGCAGGTGGGAACTTAGCATTTGAAATTACTGCAGAAATGGAGCGACAAGGATTAGAAGTATCCTATATCATCCTTCTAGACAGTTATCCAATCGAGGGAGCAACACTAAATAAAGCGGATACTACTAACTTATATGACAATATTATAAAAGAAGCGAAAACAAATCCTGCCTATCAAAAGTATCTAGAAAGAGATTATTTTAAGGAAGAGATTATCAAGAAGATTAAACTTTATTCGGACTATGTTAATAATCTAGTAAACCATCATATCATTGATACGACTATTCACTTCATTCAGGCTCAAAATGATGAGCATTACGTTAAAGATGAACTGTCTTTGCCAAAATGGGACGAGTTTACAAAGAAAGACGTATTAAACTATCAAGGCTATGGTAATCATGGTGATATGTTATCGGAACCATATTTAGAAAGAAATATGGAAGTAATTAACCAGATATTCACCTCTTTGCAAATGAAAGCTTTAAATACTAAATGATATTAGGAACTAGTAAAGGGCGAAAAAACAGGAATAAAGGGAAACTACAATCAGTTGGGGGGTATCCCCTACGATTGTAGTACCACAAGGGTATGACCTAAAGGACTTTGTTGAACCAATCGGCCATTTACCGGCAGTCGATCGCCACATATCCATATTGGTTTCACTTTTGAAATGGAGGTCTTACTGCCGGTTATATCGAGATAAATATATATTTCAATTTTTCTACACTATTTTAATCCATATTTTCATCTTTTTTGATTATGCTTTACAATACATATAAAAGTGTAATCGTTTAATCACCTAGTTGAGATTCTACTTAGGGAAGGTGAACATGTTGAAAGGTGTTTATAAATTATTAATCATTGAAGATGATGAAAACATGGCAAACGTATTGAAGACTCTCCTTGAAAAATGGAATTTTCATACAATGGTTTGTAATGACTTTGAAAATATTTTAAAAGTGTTTGAAAAAGAAGAGCCTCATATTATTTTAATGGACATTAATATCCCGTCTTTTGATGGATTTTACTGGTGTAAAAAGATTAGAGAGATTTCAAGTGTTCCTATAATCTTTTGTTCCTCAAGAAACAGTAATATGGATATTGTAATGGCTATCAATAATGGTGGAGACGATTATATACAAAAGCCTTTTGATAGTTATGTACTAGTTGCCAAACTGCAAGCAATTATTAGACGTACGTATGAGTATAAATCAGATTCCAATCAAATCATTGAATGTAAGCAGGTCATACTAAATTTAAGCGATACAGCGGTTTACCACCAAGATCAGAGGGTAGAGCTTACAAAAAATGAGTTTGAAATTTTAAAAACATTGATGGAGAATAAAGGAAAAGTGGTCACACGAGATCGATTAATGAAGAAGCTCTGGGATGATGATATTTATGTAAACGAAAATACCTTAACTGTTAATATTAATCGTTTACGAAGTAGATTAGAAGATATCGGTGTCGTGAATTATATAGTAACGAAAAGAGGAATGGGTTATATAATTCAATGAAGATACAAGATTATTTAAAAGCTCACAAGCTATGGGTGGTAAGTAACGTAATTGTACTTTTTATTGTTAATAGTATTTACATTAGTACTGTAGTAGAATATAGATCTTCTGATTTATTGTATATGAACGGCCTACTAATCATTATACAACTATCTTTTCTATTAATTGGATTTTGGCAACAAAAAAATAAATATAACAAAGCTATGAAAAGCTCGATGGAAGAACTAGAAAAAATGGCCATTCATGATGATGATTACATTATAAATATGCTCTATACTTTATTACAGCAACAACGATTTCAACACCAAAACAATGAAGAAGCGTTTAAAAAGAAAATCAATGAAATACAAGATTATATTACACAATGGGTTCATGACATTAAAGTTAATATAGCAGTATGTGACCTGCTACTTGATGAAACAGAAGATATAAAGGTAAGAGATTTACGAAATCAAATAGAGCAAATTAAATTTAGAGTAAATCAAACGCTATATATCACTCGAGCAAATCATTATAGTCAGGATACAGTTGCTGAAAGAATAGACGTTGGTCAAGTTCTAAGAATGGCAATAAAAGAGAATGCGCTTTTCTTGATTAATAAAGACATTACGATTAATACGGATTTACACCATATTACGGTTATTAATGATAAAAGGTGGGTTTATTACATTTTTACCCAAATATTAAATAATAGTAGTAAGTATACCCAAAAAGGGGGAACAGTACAGATTAATAGTGAAGAGGATGATCATGCATATTATATTTACATTAAAGATGATGGCATTGGTATTCCTAAAGAGGATTTGGGGAGGATTTTTGACAAAGGCTTTACTGGTAAAAATGGAAAAAACGTTACCAAATCTACTGGTATGGGACTTTACTATACAAAGAAAATATCAGAAATGCTTCAAATCGGTATAGATGTTAAGAGTGAAGAAGGAGAATATACAGCGTTTACAATTATATTTTATAAACTATCAGATTACTTCAACATAGCATCTAATGGTTAAAAGTTTAAGAAAAGGTGGGAGTTTCATAATGAAAAAGATAAAACTTTTCTGTATCCCATATGCTGGCGGGTCTGCTACTGTTTATTCGAAGTGGAAAAGATTAGTAAGTGCTAATATCGAAATCGTAGAAGTAGAATTAACAGGTAGAGGACGTAGGATAAATGAGGCTTTAATAGATAATATGGATGATATGATAGAGGATATTTATACGAGCATTAAAGATCAATTACAGGAACCTTATGCAATATTTGGTCATAGCATGGGTGGACTTATTACATACGAACTTTGTCAAAGATTAAAAAAGGAAAGCCATCAAGACCCCGTACATATTTTTATTTCCGGAAGAAAAGCACCACATATAAAGAATCCATTTTATGATTATCACGATTTACCATTTGATGAATTTGTAAAGAAAATTGTAAATTATGGTGGAATGGAACGAGAGATTTTTGAAAATAAGGAGTTGGCTGAGATTTTTGTACCTATCCTACGAGCAGATTTTAAGTTGATTGAAACGTATGAATATAGCCAATCAAATCATCGTTTAGACTATGATTTTTCTATATTTCATGGCAATAACGATCACACGGTTCAATGGAATGACATAATACAATGGGATGAAATAATAAGTGGGAACAGTAAATATCATCGAATCCCTGGGGGACATTTTTTTATTAATGAGAATACAAGGCAAGTAACAGATATCGTTTGTAATGTTCTAGGAAATGAAATAAACAGCTTAACTAAAGGAATGGGGCCAACATTCAATGTGTGAAGTTTATGGTGTAAACATTGCACAAGGAATTGGTGACCAACCGTTTCAGCAATTATTAAGCATATTACCGTATGAAAAACAGAAGAGAATTAATCGATTTAAATTTGTTAAAGATGCGGAAAGAAGTCTAGTAGCAGAGTTATTAATTCGTTACCTCTTAAACATAAAGGGATTTACCAACGGTGAAATTCACTTTCAACTTAACCCATCTGGGAAACCATTTTTGCAAAATGTACCAAATATTGCATTTAATTTAAGTCATTCTGAAAACTGGGTCGTCTGTGCACTGGATAAGACCCCTGTCGGTATTGATGTTGAACATGTACAGTCTATTGATTTACAATTAGCAAATCAATTTTTTACGGATGTAGAATGCCATTATATATTTTCTAATTCTTCTGCTCAGCTGGATAGATTTTATGAAATATGGACGATGAAAGAAAGCTATATAAAAGCAAGGGGACATGGGTTATCCATTCCATTGGATTCATTTTCCATAACCGCATTAAATAATAAATTTAAGATTGAGGTCCATAATACGATAAGTAAGTATAATGTAAAACTAATGACAGTCGATCCAAAATATAAGCTTGCACTATGTTCGATGAGTAATAATACTCCTGCACCTGTTACCGTTATACCCCTGGACAACTTAATTACCAATCATTTGCAAGATAGGTTATCTTAAGGGAGAAATGATCTCCCTTATTTTAGTTTCAACCTCAAATTTCTGGTTATGCATATAGATGTCCCTCCTTTGTAGTCATTATCCTCCTTACTTTAATTTAAAATTCTAGAAAACTAACATAAATGTCACATAACTATTTAAAATGTAACCTAAATCGATAGAGAGTGATTTTATTGCGAATTATAATAAAATTAAAACGTAATTAAGTTGGGTTGGAGGTTGAAATCTTTGAAAAAAATAGTAGAACTATCCAATGTAATTAAAGAATACGGTAAATCAAGTAATTCTTTTCGGGCATTAAAAGAAGTAAGCTTCGACATTAACGAAGGAGAATTTGTTGGCATTATGGGGCCATCTGGTTCAGGTAAAACTACATTGCTTAATATTATGTCTACAATTGATAAACCTACGTATGGAAAAGTCTTACTAGATGGTAAGGATTTAAATGAATTTAAAGGAGAGAATTTAGCTGGGTTCCGAAGAGATAATATTGGTTTTGTTTTTCAATCCTTTAATTTATTAGACAATATGACGGTAAGAGATAATATCGCCTTACCACTTACTTTAAATAATGTAAGACATGAAATTATTTTACAAAAAATTGATACGTTCACGAAGCTATTAGGGATCTCCGACCAAATGGATAAATATCCTGTTGAATTATCTGGAGGTCAAAAACAAAGAGTAGCTATCTGTAGAGCTCTAATTACGGATCCAAAGGTTATTTTTGCAGATGAACCAACTGGAGCATTGGATTCTAAGTATTCATCTGATGTGTTAGAGTGCTTTAAAAATGTTAATAGTAGGTTAGGGATCACCATTATTATGGTAACACATGATTCCAATGCAGCCAGTTACTGTGATCGTGTAATGTTCTTAAAGGACGGAAAGATGCACGGTAGATTAGATAGTAATGGTAACAAACAGGAAATGTTTACAAAAGTATTAGATATGCTTGCTATCCTGGGAGGTTCGGATAATGAACTCCTTTAGAATTGCTTTTAAGCTAATGCGAAACAATTCTAATATCTATGGTCTGTATTTTTTAGTGTTAGTAGTAACAGTTGCTACTTACTATAATTTCGCGGCCATTCAGTATAATGATAAATTTGTGGAATTAACCGAAAGAGTCCAGTCTGCTGTAGTAGCTAGTTTCGCCTCTGGATTTGTCTTGATATGTACAGTTGTATTTTTTATGTGGCATGCGAACAGTTTTTTTATAAAACAGCGTCAAAAAGAAATTGGGCTTTATATGTTGATGGGAATTAGCAATGCTAGAATTGGCAGAGTATTAGCGCTAGAAGGTTTGTTTATTGGTGGATTAGCTTTTACTGTTGGCTTGATCATTGGTATCTTATTTTCCAAGCTTTTCTTTATGTTATTAAGTAAGGCAATGTTTTTAGATGTTGTATTACCATTCAATATTTCAATAGAAGCAATTATACAGTTAATATTGGTGTTTGGAGTTATCTTTATCTTACTGGGAATTAAGAATTATAGTGCTATCAAGAAGAAACAGTTAATCGATATGTTACATGCTACGAAAGAAAAACCTGCTAAGCCAAAATATAGTCTACCTAAAGGTATTCTAAGCATTTTTTTAATTGTAGCAGGCTATTTCATTGCACTTAATATTAAGCCTTGGCAATTAGACTTATTGCTTGCTGCGGTAGCGATCGTGTTTTTAGTTAGTCTAGGAACATACTTATTTTTTGGAAGTTCATTAACAGTCATTTTAAGTAACTTAATTAAGACAAAGCGTTTTATTTATAAGGATGTAAGACTAATCAGTATAAGCAGTATTTTTTTTCGGTTAAAGGAGAACTATCGAAGTTTAGCAATGACAGCAATTTTGGCAGCGGCGACCGTTACAGCATTTAGCGTTAGTATTTCATTTAATCAATTTGCAAATAGTCACGAAGTGATTGAAACACCTTATAGTTTTAGCGTTGAGAGTGAATCCCCAGATACTAATGAATTGGTTAGAGAAGCTGTTGAGTCTTCTGAACATAGCTTAAAGGGAGTTCATGATCTGCATTTTTTTATTGGAAAGGTCCATTATGATGATTCCCGTAATGAAGTGGATAAAAATAATGAAGCTATAATTACGAGCTATTCACAGATGGAGAAAACACTGGAGTATTTACAGTATAAAGGTAGAGACAATCTGTTAGATCAGATTAAGCCATCTCAAAATGAAGCGACATTTATTCTAAATCCTAATACGATTGCTTCTCCTATGAATATTCTCGGAGATAAGATGAAGATAAATAAAACTGATTTCCAGATTGCAGAATTTACCCAAGTTCCATTTATAGGTAACAATAGTAAGTATGGACGAATGAACGTGTATGTTCTCCAAGATCAAGATTATGAAAGACATGTTCAAGATTTTGAAGAACTAACGCTTACTGGAGTAGACATCACCAATCAGGAGAACAGTAGTGAGTTAATTAGTAATATCAAACAAATAATTCCTAATGGGGAGCAAATGCTTTATGAGAATCCGAAACAATATATTTGGGAGTACTATGCTTTAGGAACATTGTTTTTCTTAGGTTTAATTATTTCGATTGTATTCATGCTTGCGACATTTAGTACGATTTACTTTAAGTTTTTAAGTGATGCTTTTTCTGATAAAGAACAATATGCGATGCTTAAAAAGGTTGGCATGAGTAGAAAAGAAGTCCAGCGTTCGGTTAATTTAACGGTTGGAATTGCATTCTTAATCCCTATCATAATTGGTATTGTCCACAGTGTGGTAGCGATGAAGGTATTGGAGCAAATCATGAGTGTGAAATTTACCTTCCCGCTTTTACTAGGGGTAGGTTGGTTTGTTTTTGTCATGACCTTCTTTTATAAAGGTATTATCAGAAGCTATACCAATATGGTCTATAAAGATTAAGCTTTTTATGGCCTAATTTCACAAAACAACATTGCAAAGGGGAGTTTTAAAGATGTCTTGGTTTACCAAATGGTCTTTTGCCAACAAAGCGGCTGTAACTCTAGTAACCTTAATTGTTCTGATATTGGGAGTCCTTAGTTACTTTAGGATGCCTATGGAATTCTTGCCAAAAGCGGAAACACCACAGATTAGAATTATCGCAATGGGGCAGGGTGTTAATTCTAAGTCGATGGAAACTGATGTCACAAGTCCGATTGAACAATCAATTGCAGCGGTAACTGGAAAGAGTGGAGTTCTTTCAACAACTGGTGATGGTTACAGTAAGATTGATGTGTTTTTTGAATATGGAACAGATATGGATCAAGCAAGACAAGATGTACAAGAACTAGTAGATTCGGTATCTTTACCTAATTACGTATCAAAACCTTCTGTAACAAAGCTGGATACGTCCTCTATTCCAATTTCCTTTGTAGCAATAACTTTTAAAGATGGTATCACAGCAGAAAATCTAGACTTTGTAAAAGAAAAACTGGAGCCAATATACAGAGATACAGAAGGAGTAGCAGAAGTACAAATACAGGGAGTTGAAGATTCCTTTGTTTCAATCCAATTAGATCGTGAAGAATTAGATGAATTACAAATACCAGTTCAAACTGTTATTGAGGCTCTACAAGGGCAGGATGGGTCATTTGCAGTAGGAGAAAATATCATTGAAGGTAATGCTAGTAATATTACAGTAGTTGGTAATATAGATAGTCTAGAAGACCTTGAGAATATTACTGTATCAAAAAATGTTCAGCTCGAAGATATTGCTATTATTCAAAAAACTAGACCAGGAGATGTTATTAATCGCTTTAATGGGGAGGATAGTATTGAATTTACCATTGTTAAAGATAGTACATCCAATGCAGTGACACTTAGTGAAGAGGTCGATAGCATAACAAAAGAAATAAGTGATAAATATGATAATTTAGAAGCTACTGTGTACCTGACTACAGCGGATATGGTCAAATCATCGGTACAATCGATGATCAAAGAAGTTCTTATTGGCGCTCTATTTGCAACAATTGTAATTATGCTATTCCTTCGGAAAATTCGTTCTACCTTTATTACGATTGTTTCAATACCATTATCACTATGTATTACATTAATTTTATTATCCCAATCAGGAATTACGTTAAATATTTTAACACTCGGTGGTGTAGCTGTAGCAGTTGGGCGTTTAGTAGATGATAGTATCGTTGTGATTGAAAACATATTTAAGAAAATGCAACAAGAAAAGTTCTCGGTAGGGATGATAATTGATGCAACAAGGGAAGTAGGCGGAGCAATTACTGTTGCAACTTTGACAACTGTCGCTGTTTTTTTACCGATAGGGCTAGTGAATGGGAGTTTACAAGAATTTATTTTACCATTTGCCTTAACAATTACGTATTCGTTACTTGCTTCATTACTAGTTGCATTAACAGTCGTTCCGCTTATGAGTGCAGGACTATTAAAAGGTTCAAAATTAACAGAGTATAAACCACCTGTCCGATTTAGAAAGGTTGTTAACTGGTCATTGAGCCATAAGTTCATCACGTTAACGATTGCTTTATTATTATTCTTTGGTTCAATCGGTGCATATTTCGTAATGCCAAAAGGAGTAGTGGATGATTCGAGTACAGATTATATACAAGCAACATTAAAATATCCCTCTGATACTCCGCTTAAAAAGGTAACAGAAAGCACATTGAAGCTGGAGTCGAAAGTTCAGAAAATAGAAGGAGTTAAACATGTTATCACCTATTTGGGTAACTCGAGCTCTGCCGTTCAATCGGGAGTCGTTAAGTCGCCTACAGAGGCACAGGTGAGAGTGTTACTTTCAGATGAAGAAGAGGTTGATCGTATAATGGAGGAGATAGAGCAGCAACAGGATTTATTTTCGGGCGCTGATTACAGTGTAGTAGCAGCTTCTTTCCTTGGATCAACAGCAACAGATATTAATATTGATGTAACAGGTGATAATTTAGAGAATATTGAAGATGTTACAAATGAAATAGTCGAACAGATTGAAGATGTAGAGGGAATTGAGGAAGTCACAACAAACCAACAAGAGAAGAAAAGCGTTTATTCGTTTGAAGTGAATTCTGCTAAAATCAATACTGAGCAAGTGGCATCTCAACTAGGCATATTATTAAATAAAACACCAATTGGGACGATTGATCTTCAAGGTGAAAAGACTAATATTGTATTAGAACCATTGCTGAGCACTGAAACAGAAGAGGATTTAGAGGATATCTCGATATTAAGTGAAGACGGCCCTACACCTATTACCGAAGTAGCATCGTTAAAGAGTGAGCGTACAGCTACCAATCAGTATCATAAAGATGGCGAACCATTCTTACAAGTAACGGCAAAAATAGATCCAACAAAACTATCCGAAATTAATGCAGATATTCGTACTACTATATTCGGAGATGGCGAGAAAAATGGGATTAAAATTCCCGAAGATGTTGAAGTATTTATTGGTGGAGCTAATGTCCAACAATCAGAAGACTTCAATGATCTATTCATGACGATGGGCATTTCCATTGGCTTAGTATTTTTAATCCTTGTTGTAACTTATAAAGGGATTAAAACACCAATTGCGATACTCATCACATTGCCGCTAGCATTAATTGGTTCCATTGTTGGCTTATTAATTACAGGAATTTCAGTAGATACGACCGTATTATTAGGGGCATTAATGCTCATTGGTATCGTAGTGACAAACGCAATTGTCTTATTAGATCGCGTAAAACAAAATGAGAAAGCGATGAGTATAAGAGAATCCTTATTAGAAGCCTCACAACGGAGATTACGTCCGATTATCATGACAGCTATCTCCACAATCAGTGCCATGATTCCACTGTTATTTGGAACAGCAGAAACAGGAAGCCTTGTATCAAAAAGCTTAGCAGTTGTTGTTATTGGAGGATTAACTATATCTACCTTATTAACGTTAGTAGTGATTCCATGTGTTTACGAATTATTGCATACCAAGAAGAGAAAAAGATCAGTTATAGAAAAGAATTAAATATAGCTTTTTGTTAGCTAATGGAGAAAATGATATGACGATTTATGAAAGAGTATCATTTTCTCTTTTTCAGAACATTCGATATAATGATGAAGAGACAAGGTCGTATAATAAAAAGCAGAAGGGATGGTGAAGATGGAAGCCATAATTGAAGTAAAAAACCTTAAAAAGGTCTATAAAAAAAGAAAAACGAAAGAATCTCTAATAGCTGTAGATGATATTTCATTTTCGGTTAATCGGGGAGAGATTTTGGGTCTGTTAGGTCCAAATGGTGCAGGAAAGTCTACTATGATTAAGATGATCTGTGGACTTCTTATTCCAGATGATGGCTCTATTATAGTAAATGGCATTAACACCCAAAAGAAGCGATTGGATGCGCTACGCCATATAAGCGCAGTACTTGAAGGGAATCGTAACCTGTATTGGCGTCTATCAGTAAAGGAAAATTTAGAGTATTTTGCTGGAAATAGAGGACTTTCTAGTAAAGATATTGCTGAACAAATTGAAGGCCTTTTGACCAAGTTTAATCTAAAAGACAAAGAAAATGAATTAGTGAATCGACTTTCGCGCGGAATGCAGCAAAAACTTGCCATTGCAGTTGCAATGCTTGCAGATAGCGAGATTATTTTACTGGACGAACCAACTTTAGGACTTGATATTGAAACAAGCTATGAGGTTCGCGAACTATTGAAGTCAATTGCCAAAGGGTATAACCGAACTATTATTATCAGCTCTCATGATATGGATGTCATTCAAGCTATTTGTAACCGGACTATTGTTATTAACTACGGAAAAGTAGTTGCAAATGATAATGTGGAAAACCTACTACGTTTGTTTGAAGTTCGCTCCTACAAGATTCAACTAGGTGATCATTTGACTGATCGGCAGTATAAGATGTTGGTAGAAAAGTTTCCAGGGCTAGAATACATACCAGATTCCATACAATCTACAATCGAGGTTGATCTAAATCATAGTAAAGAAATTTATGATTTGTTTGATGTATTGAAGCTTGAGCATATCCCGGTTGAGACAATTGATAGACAAACAGTTAATTTTGAAGAAATCTTTATGAAAATTGTAAAGGGAGAGAAAGAATATGCGATGGTATATCCTTCTTAAGACAAATGTTCGTAAAGAGTACATAGAGCTAAAACGCTATCTACCTAATACCATAGCTATGCTACTTACTTTTTATTTCATCTTTTTAGCAATGTTTTTAGGTATTCAAGTAATTGGGGATCCTGGTACTCAGGATGTAAACACGCAATATATTATTGTCAATTATGTTTTTTGGTTTTTGACGGTAATGGTTATAAATCAAATTGGCTTTGATATCATCAATGAATCCATGCGAGGTACACTAGAGCAACTTGCTATGTCACCTATGGGGATATGGAGAATCATGACTGCTAGACTTGTTGCCACAACAATACTGAATTTTATAATTGTCGTTATATTATTACTCATGTCTATGCTAACTACCGGACAATGGCTAAATATTGATGTGGTGACTATAATCCCAATTCTAGTATTGACACTTTTTAGTATGTATGGGCTAGGCTTAATTATTGCAGGTATTTCAATAGTGTTGAAACAAGTACAAGCTTTTCTCCAAATTTTACAGTTTATTTTAATGGGGTTAACGTTTATTCCATTATCTGTTGCACCTATCTTATCTTTCTTTCCATTTGTAAAAGGTGTGGATTTAATGCGAAGTGTGATGATAGAAGGCTTAACTTTATCCTCTATAAATTTGGGGGATATAGCAATATTGCTTATTAATGCGATTATTTACTTTACTTTAGGCTTAGCAACCTTTCTTTGCTGTGAACGGATAGCAATGAAAAAAGGATTGCTGGCACAATACTAACAGCTAAAATCAGTAAGTAAATAAGATAGAAGAAAAATTAGAATGCAGACAAATGTATTTTAGTTTTTCTTGTGTCTTTTAGAAAGGAGTTTTTTATTGAATAATAAAAAATTAGAGAATTGAGAATAACTCTATACTGTCATCTAAAAGGGAGAGTAGAGGCTCTTTTTTATTAATCCAGGAAATTATAAAATTAGTCCATGTATAAATATCGAGCCGTGTCCAGCTCCAACGCCCAGAAACGGAATAATTAGGGGGGATTATCAAGAGGATAAAGGCGACCTTGTTTTATTTGATCAACGAATCCATCTATTCACTCTAAGGAAGCGATGCAATGAAGACGCTCTAAAATAGGGTATTTGTTCAAAACTCTGGATTAGTAGAAGAGGAGACTGGCAAATGGAATTTGAATTTAGCTCTAGAATATAGGACAATGAAAAAAGGAAAAAATAACCAGAATAAGAGATGATCTTCATGAATTTGGTTTGCAACACCTAGAAAATCATAACGTCTATCAATTAATTGAGGGAGAACAACGGATCGCTATTATCAGATTAATTTTACAAGGCAGTGATTCGGGACTTGCCGATGGACCAACAGCAAGCCTTGACAGCGATAATGAAAAAATCATATTACAGTATTTAAAGCAATTAAATCAGAAGGGAAAGACAATTATCGTGGTTACACATCATCCAGCTATTTTACACTATTTCTCCCGTGTTATAAGTTTAAGCGATAGTGTATTAATGTTTCGTATGTAAAGTTGGATGCATTGGATTGGACGGAATATTTATTTATGGATTTAACTCTTAACATAGTAGTTATTCTTGTCATCGTAAGCTACTTATTTTTAGAGAAGGAGAAAATAATTGACAACGAAAATATGTGATTGCGGGGTCAAGGATAATGTTTATTTCTAAATGTGATCAATATCTTACAAGTGTTCAAAGCAAAGATTTTGTAAAAAGAAGATAGTCAGGGGCTTTAAAGAATTGTTTTATCTTAATGACAATAGGGAGTATAAAAGAATATGACATTAATAGGGTTGTTAGGAACAGTTCATACTCAAGAGCTTAGAGAAAAGTTTAAGTTTTCATTTGAGTTATTAGAGGAATTAATTTTAGAATTCCGACCCGACATTATTTGTGGTGAAGTAAAGAGTGAAGATTGGAAGAACTATACTAAAAATGAGAAGCAGTACACTGGTTATCTTGGGCCAGATGAGTATAAAAAGTCAATTTTACCTTTATGCAAAGAAAGAAATATTCTCTTTCATCCAATTGATTGGTTTGATAGCTCAATTGCAAGACTTGATCATTTTGATAATTATACAAAAGGTGAACAAAAAGATTTAGAAGAACAACTCTTTATAATGTATGACAAGATACTTAAGAAAAGTAAAGAATGTAAAATACCATTTAATGGTCACCAAATAGATGCACTTGTTAAAGAAAAACATAATTGGCTTCATGAAATAAATCCTGAATATCAAAATCTAACTTGGATAGCAAGAAATCAAATGATGATAATTAACATTAAACAAGTCATCAATATTAATCCACAAAAAAGAATACTTTGTACAATTGGATTTGAACATAACTATTTCTTTTTTGAACAATTATCAAAGCTTAAAAATGTAAAAATTAATTATCCATTAAGGTGAATACTAGTGGGATATGTAAGAAATATGTATGGTTTGTACATGTATTGGAACTGGACAATCAGTTTATATGATTAATATTGTCTGTGTGGCCTGTTTATTTCTTGCAAATATTCTATTGCTGCGAATCACTAAACGATTCAAAATAATAGGTTCTAGTATCATATTCCTATTTATCGCTGTTCATGTAGTACTTCTAGTAGACAGTAATAAACAAGTTAACAATATAACAAGTGTTTCACCTGACTTTAAACATGTACTATCTATTAAAAAAAATGTTGAGAGTGGATCAGCCGTTTACTATAGGTCGTATTTTGGTATTTTAGCTCGTCCAAAAGATAGCTTACCAGCCGAGATAGTTGGCGATTTTAAGGTAGATTGGTTAGCTAAAGATATCGCAGCCGTTACTTATAAAACGGCAGACAACTCGATACAGCAATTTATAGCCACATATGGGGATCGAGGTGATGGTACAAGCTATTATTATGTTGGTGCACAAATTCACGGGAATTGGCAAGGTGATAACATTAAAGTAGTTAGTAACCAAGAAGGGATCTCTGTTACACAAGCTAATCAAACAGAATTGTTTACATGGGATACTATTGAACAGTTTGGTACACTTGCAGTTGTTTTGAAGAAAAATAACGAAGCAGCTTGGACCATTTCTTTGAACGAGAATTTTGAAGTTGATTCTGCTGCCTCCCAATCAAATGTTGGCAATATTCGTTTATATAAAGCAATCTTAGAAGAAAATCAGCCAATTACGCTCCACTATAAATCGTCAAACTAAAATTAATTGTACTATTAGTGATCCCTACATTACTTTTTAGATGTAAGTATGCTACGTAATACGTAAGATTATATATAAATATTTGTTGCACCTTGTTAGGATGAATTATAAAAATAACCAGAACGATTAACGGTCTAAGCCCTATGACAAACAGGGCAAAGGCCAATTAATCGTTATTTTTTTGAACCCAATTGGAGTTCCATTATTATCATAAACTATACTTTTATCAAACAAGGTTTCTAATACTTTTGCAAGATCTTCTACTTCTTTTTCATCATAATTGTCAGTCAGAAGCACTTGCAGAAATACTACTTACATTTGTAATTAAAAATCGTTCAGAAACAGACAGGAACCTACAAAGTGTTGATTTATGGCTAACTACACGCTTTTTCGTAGTTGGCCATAAACTACAGTTTGTGGTTATCGGCTGTTTTAGAGGGAAGCGAGAAGCCATAGAGTTGTAAGTTAGCGTTCTTTGATAACTTACAACTTATGTGCAGACCTTTAGGCATCCCCCCTAAAAAATTTAATTTATTTGATTATTCTTGCAGGTTTGAAAAATTTTAGGCAGAAGTTATTATATAGGTTATTAATGTCGAAATTAAAAAGAAAGAGGGAATAGCCCTTCATTACCACGACAATAACCTTAATAAATGTTCTACTTTTAAAGGAGGAATTAAAATGAATAGAAAGAAAGTTATAAAGATACTGGCAGCACTTTTTATTTTACTATCAATCCCCACTTATTCTAGCGCATACGTACTTAATGGAAAATCTTTATCAAATAGATTAGATGCTTATTATTGGATAGATGGAGATTTCAATAGTAATAGAAGAGAAGTTTTATATGGCATATTAGCATGGAATGACACAAGCCAAATACAATTCAGAAAAGAAGCCGGGGTTCCAGGGGGCGGGGATGTAATGGTAGAGTATGTAAACTATTATAACGGCGATATTTATGCTGTTAGTAAAGGACGTGGGCATATTATGGTTTATAAAAAATGGAAAAACATAAGTTCATATACACAAAGGAAAGAAGTCATAGTTCATGAGGTAGGTCATGAAGCAGGTTTAGCTCACACCCAAAAATCTAACAATAGTATCTCTGTAATGCGCCAATACGGTTTTAATAATAAAGCATATCCTTTATCAGACGATAAAGCTGGACTTCGAGCTAAATATTAAAAGGGGGTAAAAGTTATGAAGAAGATTACTAGTGTTTCGCTTATCCTAATATCTTGTCTAACAATAATGGTTTTTATAATTAGTAAATCGAATGAAGAAAAAAATATTATTCAAGGTAAGTCTTTAGATAATCTTTCCACAACTGAGACTTTAGTATTTGAAGCGAAGACAGATGGATTTGAGTCACTAGATGAATTAGAAAGTAATTCAAAAATCATTCTACGAGGAAAGAAAATAGGAGAAGAAAGTCCAGTAATTTATAGATCGGAAGTAGACGGTTCAGTAGCAGGTGGCTATACAGTAACTAACTTTAAAATATCAAAGGTATATAAAAATGAAACAAAAAATAAGAAGATTAAAGAAAAAGAAGAAGTTAATATAGCAGAAAATAATTTTTTTGATAAAAAAACAAACAAAACATACAGTTTTAATGGATATAAAAAAATGAATGTGAATGAAGAATATCTTTTATTTTTAACACCAGAACAAGATGGAGTATTTGCTACAAGAGGAGTCACTTTTGGTAAAATACCTTTAGAAACCAACAAAATTGAAGTTTTAAAAGACACAGAAGAACCTCTATCTTTGAATTTGCAAAAAATATTTAGTGAAGCAAGAAACCAATACAAATAATTTAAGTCATGAGGGAGATAACGTGAGAAAAACTATACAGTTAGTAATTATACTTTTAGTGAGCGTAAACATTATAGGTTGTTCTCAATCTTCAAAATATGATTCAAAAGAAGCGATAAAAAAGGGTGACGTTGTATACAGTGGAGATAACGTATACAACCTAGATATTTTTTTAAAATTTCTAGATAATATTCATAGCAATAAAAAAGATTCTATTCGAATAACTAGTTATACAAACGAAGGAGACCCTATATTTCAGGACTTGAATTTTGATGGAAATGTAATAAATTATAGTTATGATAATAGGTATGATGATTATGGAGGGGGTGATGTAGGAGTAAAAAAAGACGATTGTGAAAACATAAAAAAAGAAAGAAAGAAAGATGGAAAAATAGAATATTTCATCGTAGGTTGCTCAAAAAAACCTAATGATAGTTACTTACTTATTCGTACAGATGAATAAAAATAAACTTGAAGCATGATAGGTTGTTTACCAGAGGATATACACATCTTCAATGTATTTTTAATCATAGATGTAAGCTAGCATAAATGCAGGAGTGTAATATTAACTGTGTAAGTAAGAAATGCGTACGGTTTCTTACTCACACAGTTTTTTTTATTTGGTAAAATAAAAACATAAAGCTAAAGCAGTGTTTTAAATGGGAAAACCTAAAAGAGATCCTAACTCCGTAGAATTAGCTAACAAGATTATTGAACAGTATTAACCAAAGTCTGTAGAAGGTTATGCAACATGCATTAAAGGACATATTTGGGCCGATGTTTGAATCGATGTTAAAAGGTGAAATGAATCATCATTTGGGCTATGGATCAAAGGAGAAAAAGAAACAAACAATAAACGGAATGGGTACGGAAAAAAGACAGTCAAAACGACTGCTGGCGAAATGAATATTGCCGTACCTCGTGACCGTGTCATTTGAAACACAACTTATTCTCAAGCGCAAAAGAAATGTTTCTGCCATCGAGGATAAAGTCATCTCCATGTATGCAAGAGGAATGTTCCAGCGAGATATTTCGTCCACTATCGAAGATACCTATGGTTTCTCTGTGTCTCATGAAATGATATCCGAAATTACCGATACAGTGCTTCCTGATTTAAAAGAGTGGCAAAGTCGCCCTTTAAGCAACTGTTATCCTTTTGTGTTTGTAGATTTCCTTTATACGACGATACGTAATGACTATGAAACAAAGAAATACGCTGTTTATAGGGGTGGTGTCAGCTTCGCTGGCACTACCCCTACTGCAAAAAGGATATTCAATAATCATTATCATCACGCAATAGAGGTTGTGAATTTGCATTCCTATAGGAAAGGTGAGGTATCATGGATTTATAAATTATGGAAGGTGTGGAGTTCATAGAGAATATTTTATGGTTAAATGGCCAGAGTCGTTATAGAACATGGAGAACAGAGGTTTAATGCTAATAGACATTACCAGCCTTTAGACCATTAAATAAGACTTAAACCAATAACATAATCCAAATTCCTTAACATACAAGAATTTGGATTTATCTATATAGAAATTTTCTTAGCGTACAAAATTTCCGAAATGGTGGCAGTACCCCATAGCCATCAAGCTAACATTCATAAATGTGTAGTGTAGAATCGTTTTTACAAAGCAATGTCTATTCTACTGAAAAAAAGGCATGCCAAATAAGCCTAAAACAGGCTATTTTTAAAAAATGACGCTTATTTCTTTTGGCACGTGGTATACTGATACACGACACCCAAAATATCAAAGACCGTTTTTTTCTCATATCGATGGGATTTACGCCCTTTTTTCTGTAGGAGGGTAAACAGGCGATGCAGCGTCTTTGATAGCTCTTGGGTGTTTTTTTGTATTGCTTGAAACAAAAGTAAGAAGTAATCTTTAATGATATAAATGGCTTTATATTCACTGAGTTCCCGTTTTTTCTTGATAAGAAGTAGCTGCCTCATTTGAAACATGGTAGAAGAACAGAGAAGGATGGCAATGAGTTGGCCATAAAGGTGACATTCTAATCGATCTTGTTTGATCTCTTTACACTGATCCACTTCAAAGAAGGATTTCCATGTTTTAAAAAGTAGCTCAATTTGCCAGCGAAGGGAATAAAGATCGTGAACGTGTCCCGCCGGGACTTCCTGGGGTGGCGTATTGGTGATGTATACATTCATGGCACTCAATCGTTTACTTCGTTCTTTCATGACAATCCCCTTCTTTTTCTCTTTTAACGCTTGATCTTCCCATCTTTTTCGGGTTTGTTCCTCTGTAAGTCGGTGAATAATAACTCGAGTTGGCAACTTTTGATACATGCCAATATAAACGTCTGAGATTTCATAGGTTTGTCCTGGTTTTAGTTGATTCATGGTCTCCTCCATATCCAATTGAATATATTCAGTTCGTTTTTTGATCAAACCATTTTTGAAGTATTCGGGATCAGGATTCTTCAAATATATCCGATTATTTAATTTTAAGCGAGAGATGTAGTAGGCTCCTTTCTCATCTATTTGATAGAAATCGTTCAAGTCAAAATAACCTAAATCGCGTATACATAAATCGCCTGATTGCACCGTTTGTAAGCAAGTGGAACCGTAGGTTCGATCGTTTTCTTTACCTGGTCCTGAGTGAACGTGCATGAATTGGCCGCTGAGAAGATCATATTCTAATTGAATCTTTACGCCAGCTGTATGGCTACTGCCTCCAGATCCTTGATAGGTTGAGGCAAATACATCTGGAAGTTGAAAGGTCGTAGAATCCAAGATTCGTATACGATGAAAATGAGAAGCATAACGATAGGGAAGAGTCTGAGAGGTAAATAGTTTATGAGTTAGCAAGGAAGTGAATACGCGACGTAAAAGTTGAACAGCAGAAGAATTAAATCGTTGATTGAGCCCTTCAGGACTCATCAAAACTCCCGTTGAGGATTCTAAACAACTAGATAGCTGCGTTAGGGAAGTACTCGCTACTTTTTGGCTTAACCACGCGCATAGCGCAACTAAATCTTTGGCTTGATACTTGCTCGTCCTTTGAACAAAACCGACTTCCTTGGCTAACTGTTGAAGAACTTGAGGAGACAAAGATCGTTGTAGTTCCTGTGAAAAGAGAGTCAATTCATCCGAAGTCTCGCAACACATAAAAACACCATCCTTTTCCATATATTACTAAAAGGATAGCGCTTTTTCCGTTTTGGGGGTAGTAACTTGTCTTAGCTTGATGGGCATGTGGCAGTACCCCCTTACTATTCTTTCTACAATTTTATTTATAATACCCTCCTACTAACAATACAGCCAGAAGCAATTGGAAGATATGAAGGTGTTAGTCCACCAACCATCACGATTCCTCCAAGTGCAGATCCCATGGAACCACCTAAGTAATTAGCTGAGCTGTTTAAAACAACTACAGATGATCCGTGTTCTGGCTGTAGCTGAAGTAATACATGCTGCTGTGGGGCCAATGAAGCCCAACCCATTGCTCCCCATACCATGAAGGGGAGAAATGCTAGAAAAGGAATTCCAAGCACCAATGGTAAACTAAACATTGCTAATGTTAATAGAGCAAGTATTCCACCTATAATCCAGCTTGGACGTCCTATTCGATCAATAAGCGTCCCAATAGATAAGTTTCCGATAACACCACCAATTCCCCATGCCCATAAATATGGTGTAACTTGATGAATTTCCTGTAAATCTTGCAAGATTGGAGCAATATACGTGTAAAGACCTAAACTAGCGAGGGCAGCAACAAACGTTATGCCCACTGTTGCTGCGACACGTCCATTAGTCATCATTGCAAAACGTTGGCGCAATGAAGCTGGTTGTGAAGCAGGAATGTCCGGGAACCAGAGTATAATCCCGATCAAAGCAATAATGCCGAGTGTAGTAATTAACCACAACGTACCGTGCCAACCTATCTCTGTGGCCATAATTAATCCAAGAGGAACCCCTATGACTGTGCCCAAACTCATACCACCTAATACCGTACCTAAGGCACGTCCACGTTTTTGAGGAGGAACTAGTGCGGCTGCTGCGGCTGTTGCAAGCGGTGAATAGAGACCAGCTCCAATACCTGCAATTGCCCGAGCCAATAGTAGCAGGGGGAAATTCGAGGTAAGTGCACTCAATGCATTACCTAATGAGAAAATAACTAGTGCGATAACTAATATTCTTCGAGCTGGTTTGCCCGCTAATAATGTTGCGAAAACGGGAGCTGCAAGTGCAAAGCAGAGGGTAAAGACAGTGACTGCCTGTCCTGTCTGTGAGTCGCTAGTCTTAAAGGTTGCTCCGATATCAGGTAACAAACCAGCTACTACATAAGCATCAAATCCAAGCGTAAACATTCCTATAGTGAGAAGAAAAACCATTCTCATTTTACCCCTCCTTAAATGTCTCAGTATAATTTGTCAATGCTAATCAGAGTGGGATATAATTTTTTTGTTATATCGATATGTTATAATGATGGAGCGATTGACATTTGAAATAATATCATATCGATAGCCTCAATAGAATAATCAATATCTTAGAAGGGTATAACAAATAGTTATAACAGATGTGGGGTAAAAGAAATGAATACAGTGTGGATGCAAAGCTTTATAGAAGCTGCAAAGCAAAAAAGCTTGTCTAAAGCAGCTAAGGAAAATAATATATCTCAACCGGCATTGAGCAAACATATACGAAATTTAGAAAATGAACTAGATGTTGCGTTGTTTTACAGGACCTCTACGGGTATTGAGCTTACAGAAGCTGGAGAACGTTTTCGCTCTCGAATTTTACCTGTTATTACTGAGCTAAACGCGATCCGTCAAGATTTACGGCAGTTTTCACGAACTTCACCTATAGCGATAGGAAGCCTGCCTAGTCTAGCAACCTATTATTTGCCACCAATGATTAAGAAGCTTCAGTCTTTAGCCCAACCAGCAACGCTAATGATTCAAAATACTTCAAATGAGCTTGTACAATCATTAGAGGAAGGGAGACTTGATGCAATCTTTATGGATACAGTAAGTACAAGGGAATCCCTGTGGAGTTGCGAATTATTTAAGGAACCTTATTATGCGGTGTTTCCATTAGATCATCCGTATCGTTCTAGAAAAGCGGTCAAACTTGCTGAGTTATGCGAGGAGCAGCTTATTGTTCATCAATCTCCTTGTGATACAAGGAGTCGTATTATGGAGCACATGGAATTGATCGGGCAAAAACCTACTATTATTAGCGAGGTGGCTTTTGGTGATTTTATTTACGGAGCTGTAATAGCTGGAATGGGGATAACGATTGTTCCCGAAATAAGTGCAGAGCATATTGATCGTCATCAGCTTTTTGCTTTACCGATTATAGATTTCGGAAACGAGCGGTCGATTTCATTGGCCACCCGAAATGCTAAACTTGGATCACAACTTTATCAATATTTTTGTTGACATTGATTTCTTATATGTTTCCGTTAGGAGTGTAGCAGGATTCTTACGTGTTTGGATACAAGTAGATAAGTAGTTTTAATTAGAAAGGTGAAAAATTCAGCACATTATAAGATATAATGGTTGAATACAAGTTAGATAAGTAAAATGATATATTCAAGATTAGAGATGGATGAATGAAATGAGAAGCGAGCAGGAGATAATGAATTTGATTATAAGGATTGCTAAGAATGATGAGCGTATTAGGGCTGTTTATATGAATGGCTCGAGAACGAATCCAAATGTTCCAAAGGATATTTTCCAAGATTACGATATCGTTTTTGTTGTGAGAGAAACATCTTCATTCATCAATGATGACAATTGGATCTCCAAATTTGGTAATCTATTAATGATTCAAGAACCTGATAAACTTGACAAAGGGATTGGTCAGGATAAGAATTTTGACGATACTTATGCCTATCTAATGCTATTTACAGATGTGACCTACGCCTTCAAACAGTTGATGTGATGAATCATACTTATACGAATGATAAGCTTACTCATCCAGTGTTGGATAAGGATAATATTCTGCCATCGATTCCCTCGCCATCTGATATCGACTATCATGTAAAGAAACCTACACATGGCCAGTTTGAAAGCTGTACAAATAATTTTTGGTGGTGCTTGCAAAATGTTGCCAAAGGAATATGGCGTGATGAACTGCCTTATGCAAAATTAATGTTTGAATATACCACAAGAGATTGTTTGGATAAAATGATTAATTGGTGGATTGGTATGGAACATGATTTTGGAGTGTCGACAGGGAAACTAGGAAAATATTTCAAGTACTATCTCCCTTCAACCTATTGGAAGATGTATGAAGATACATATTCTAATTCGGACTATCAACAGATGTGGCATTCCATGTTTACTGCTTGTGAATTATTCAGGGCATTATCGTTAGATGTAGCTACATACTTTGGGTTCATCTATCCAAAGACGGACGATAACAACATAACCAAATTTCTAAAACATATTAAAGAATTACCAGCAGATGCAAAAGATATATATTAAATTACGAATAAATAAGAAAATTATTTGAATAATGGTATAACTGCATAAGTGTAAAGAAAGGAATGATTACTATGATCAATAAGCTAAATGGTATTAAAAAGGAAGCATTTGTATTTAGAAGAAAAACGATGCAGAGGAGATATTGTATTGAAGTCGGAGAACATAAACCATGATTTTGTTTCAGAAACAGAAAGATTAATAATTAGATTGTTAGATGAACAGGATTATAAACGGTGGCTGGAAGGGTTTAATAATAATTATCCTCCCCAGTACAAATATGATGATGACCACCTAGATATAAGCGAGTGGACGGAGGATGCATTTCAAAATGTTGTAAAAAAACATCGGGAATTAGCAGCTGATGATAGGGCGTATGTATTTGGGATTTTTCGAAAAATGGATGGTCAACATATTGGTAAAGTGGAATTTAGTACAATAATGAGGGGGGAATTTCAATGGGGGATGATTGGTTATCGTTTGCATAATCAATTTTGGAGATATGGCTATGGCAAGGAGGCAGTAAAAGAAGGATTGAATATCGCCTTTAGTCATCTTCATTTCCATCGGATTGAGGCCCATATAAATGTGGATAATATTCCCTCGATTAATTTAGCAGAGAGTGTAGGAATGGAGTTCGAATGTACACGTAAAGGATTTATATTTGAATTTGGAGAGTGGACGGATAATCTCGTTTATTATAAAAACGCAAAATAGCTAATTTCAAAATAGGTGCAGCTCATGTATCATATACTGACTGCACCTTTCCTATAGTCTAGGAAATTAAAGGAAATTATAAAATTTGCCCATATGATAAAGATGCGTGTTGAGCCACGTTCAGCTCCAACGCCCAGAAACGTAGCGACTTCACGAATCGCCCTAAGTTGTTATAAGTTTGTAGTTGAATTTTCAAAACGTGAACAATAGATAATCTTAAAAAAAAGGGGAGCTTACATGAGCCAATCAATGGGGACCGAAGAGGCAAT
The DNA here is from genome assembly GCF_947495635.1 of uncultured Virgibacillus sp. NCBI lineage: Bacteria > Bacillati > Bacillota > Bacilli > Caryophanales > Bacillaceae > Virgibacillus > uncultured Virgibacillus sp. The sequence goes on from NZ_CANMAB010000027.1 coordinate 23,972, forward strand.
CAAAAGATGGGATAACTTCGCTGAAAATTATTCAGAAAACCATACGGAACAAGGTGATCTTCATAAAGAAATCTTTTTAAACCCAGCTTTATTCTCACTTATGGGGAATGTGAAGAATAAAAAAGTGCTTGATGCTGGATGTGGAGAAGGATATTTGAGCAGAATTTTATCTAAGCGTGGTGCCGCTGTAACAGCGGTGGATTATTCTCCGACCATGATAGAAATCGCTAAGGAAAGAACGCCAAAAGAATTGAACGTTCATTATAGTCATGGAAATTGTGAGGATTTACATCAACTAGAGGATAAAAGTTTCGACTTCATCGTGTCCAATATGGTCATCCAAGATCTTGCGGATCATGAAAAAGCATTTCGAACGATGTATCGGCTGTTAGCAGATAAAGGTATCTTTATCTTTTCTATATTGCATCCATGTTTTGTTACTCCAGAAAGTGGTTGGGAAAGAACAGAAAACGGAGAAAAGCTGCATTGGAATGTGGACAAGTATTTTTATGAAGGAGTCTATGAACAGCCCTTAGGTGATAAAGAAAACATGCTGCTTTTCCATCGAACGTTAACAACCTATATAAATACATTAATACATACAGGGTTTGTTTTGGAGAGCATTATCGAACCACAGCCATCAAAAGACATGCTAAAAAAATACCCTTCATTTGGAGAAGATTTTAGGTGTCCTGACTTTATTGTTTTTAAATTAAGGAAATAGTCGAGCTTGTGTTATTTGTTACAGGGTGCTTATTTCTCCATACAATAAGCACCTTTTTTTGTGTGCTACATGAAGTAATATGTATAAATATTATGAAATACTTATTATTAACCTAGCATTGTAAGCAAACATACTGTCAGCCTAGAGCACAAAGTGACAGGATACATGGTGAAATACTTGTTAAGATCTGATTAGGGAGTGGGCGATATGACGTGGGTCGAATCATTACAGAAGGCCATCAATTATATGGAGGAGCATTTATTGGATGAAATATCGATAGATAGCATCGCAAAGCAGGCGAATTTTTCAGCATTTCACTTTCAGCGTACCTTTTCGATATTGACCGATATATCTGTTGGTGAATATCTCAGACGTAGACGCTTAACATTGGCTGCGCATGAGCTTAATCGTGAAAATACGAAAATTATTGATATTGCCTACAAGTATGGCTACGACACTCCAGAAGCTTTTTCCAAAGCATTTCGCAGACAGCATGGTATAACACCGAGTGAAGCGCGAAAATATGCAGGAAGGCTTAAATCTTATAACCGCCTGGTGATTCAGGTTAGTGTGAAGGGAGCAGAACCAATGCAATACAAAATTGTTGAACGGGAAGCATTTCAGATTGTAGGGATTAAACGAGAATTTTCGTGTATCAATCAGCAGAATCAAATTGATATTCCAAAAATGTGGGATAAAGTAAATGGGGATGGAACGGATGATTTATTATTCCGATTAAACGATGGTTTGATCGAAGGGGTGTTGGGGGTTTGTGTCGACAAAAGCTCGGAAGTAATTGATTATTGGATAGGTACAACCTATGAGGGGGACGTACCTGATGGGCTAGTGGCTTTGACTATTCCTGAATCAAAATGGGCTGTTTTTGAGGTGCATGGCCCGATGCCCGATGCCATGCCAAAAGTATGGAAACAGATTTTCTCTGAATGGTTTCCTTCGAGTGGTTATAAACATGCTGGTATACCGGAGTTAGAGGTTTATTCAGAAGAGGATCCTTCGAGCCCAGATTTGTATTCAGAAATTTGGATACCAGTGAAATAGAAACAGATGAATAGGTAGTTATTCATTCATTAATAATAATTGGGATTTCTTATTAAAATTCATGTTAATTTATAAGAGGTTGAGACAAAAGTCGTCAAAAAACAATCAAGAAACGAACGATAATTAGTTTAGATTCCACATATAACTGGCAAAAGGCCTTTAGGTCATACGTTTCTGGTACTTACAATTAGTGGGAATAAACAAACCCCCCATCATTTTAGGTTCACACCAACTTATTGAAGATAGTCAGTGTCTAGACTTAGATGCTTTACCAATAATTAATTTGTTTCCTTTTCACTAAAAGTCAATAGACGGAACAAATATTCACTAAAGCTTTTATTATGCTATAATAAGAATGTATGTTCTGGGTGGGGGAATATTCTTGTTAAAGAATAAAGAAGATGTCAGAAAGTTAATTCAAGCTGATGATGAGATGATGGAAATTTTGCAAGCTGCCAATACATTGAACCTGCCTGATTGGTGGATATGTGCCGGATTTATTCGTGCGAAAATTTGGGATACATTGCACGGCTTTACTAAACGAACTACTATACCAGATGTGGATGTAATCTATTTTGATATAGAAACGATAGATGAACAGGAGGAAAAAATTTTAGAAGCTAAATTAAAAAATAAAATGCCCAATGTTCCCTGGTCTGTTAAAAATGAAGCAAGAATGCATATTGTTAATAATATTCCACCATACACTTCATCAGTTGATGCGATATCTAAATTCCCAGAAACAGCAACTGCACTTGGGGTAAAGCTAGATAAAGAAGGTAAGGTAATTGTTACTGCACCTTGTGGTATAGCCGATGTCATCAATTTACAGCTGAAGCCAACGCCTTATTTCACAGAAACAAGAGAACGTGAAGCAATTTATGAGGAGAGAATAAGGAAAAAGAAGTGGAAATCTACTTGGAACAAGCTTAACATTTATCATACATAACTTTTTCATACAATCGGTAGATCTGTCCTATCAGTTTCCATTAAGAGCATGTGGTCGAACAAGAATAGTGAAGGAGGAGCCTAATTTGTCTTGGGAATATAAGTTATTATTAGCAAAAATTTATACCCCCACTAATTGAAGCTTCACTTTATATATTTCTTGTGAGATTAATAGATATATGTGCTATAGTCTGATAAAAAACTAATAAATTAAGAATTTTTAAAATAAAAATAGAAAGGTGCTTATAGATGAAAAAATGGCTTGGTGCTGCGGGAGTATGTGTTTATGACAGAAAGGTTCTAATGGTATTACAGGGAACCCCAGAAGAACCAAAACGTTGGTCTGTTCCTTCTGGCGGTTTAGAAGCAGGTGAAACCTTTGAGGAATGTTGTGTTAGGGAAATAAAAGAAGAAACAGGCTTAAACGTAGAGATAAGACAATCTATATGGAAAAAAGAAAGACCATATGGGGAAATTATTTATTTTGCAGTTAAGGTGGTTGGTGGAGAGGAAACCATTAATGATCCTGATAAATTAATTTATCGTATAGATTGGAAATCACCAGATGAACTAACAAATTTAGCTTTATCCTATCCTGAAGATAAAACATTTTTAATCGAATACATACAAAATTATAAGCACGATGATTTGTCTATTAAAAATGACAGAGAGTTAATAGGTGAGCATCTCAATAATGACATCGATGAAAAGTAAGCTTCTACTTAGGTATTTTCCTTTGAGAGAATTCATTTTCCATAGCATGTAGTAGGTTCAAGAACTCCCTCTTATACCTGTGATGATAGATCGATAGTTGCATTCAAACAGTAAATTCACAGAGAGCTTCTAAAAAGTTTGCAGCTATGATAGATAATAAAAAGGAATACCTTATCATGGGGAAGGGGCAGAGGACTTTAAAGTAATACTGGAAAAAGAATCTGATCATATACATAGTATACTATAGACATTGATAAATCCTTAATTACTCAAGGTATAGAGTGTTTAATTATTGCTTCTATAAAAGGAAATAATTGGTTGAATTGCAGGATAAGTAAATGATATGATTAACTCAAATATATTGTTATTTATTAAGTAAAAAGCATCAATTGAGTATTAAGTTGGATTGGATGGTGGTCTTAAGTTCTGTAGTTATATTTTTTGGCTAAAAAGTCTTAATATTCTTATTGTTAGAGGGGATAAGAGGTGTTAGATTACATAGCACTTGTAACAAAGGGGAAGATTAGATGGGGAAAAAGAACAAGCGAAGGAAGTTGAAAAGGGAGAGACTTCCTTTTCGATTAAACATTTTATTTTTTGTCATGTTTATTATGTTTTCTGCATTGGTGTTGCAGCTAGGTGTAGTTCAAATTCTGAAAGGAGAGTCATTTCAAGAAGAAATCGATCGAACGATTAGAGACACAACTAAGGTACCAGTGCCGCGGGGGGAAGTTTATGATAGTAATCATCGATTAGTAGTCACGAATAAACCATTGTACGCTATTACATATACACCCGCTAAGAGAGTGCAAGCGAAGAATCGATTAACGGTTGCTAAGAAATTAGCGCAATTAATTTCTTTTGATAGCAAAGGAATTTCGGAGCGGAATAAAAAGGAATATTGGTATTTAGAAAATAAAAAAGAAGCTGTTAAGCTGCTAAGCACAGAAGAGAAAAAGGAATTAGATGATACAGAGGAATATAATCTTATTTTAGAGAGAATCCCGAAAGATAAAATAAGTGATTTCACGAAGAATGAGCAGAAGATCATAGCCATTAAGCGGGAGTTGGATAAGGCATATGCTTTAACGCCCCAAATTGTTAAAAATGAGGGGGTAACGTCAGAGGAATATGCAATGGTTTCTGAACATCTTAGCGAACTTCCAGGCATTAATGCAACAGCTGATTGGGAAAGGGAGTACCCATTTGGTGACACATTTCAAAATTTAATCGGAAATATTACAACGCAAAAGAAAGGAATTCCAGCAGAAAAGGAGGAATATTTTCTAACTAGAGGATACAGTCGGAATGATCGTGTTGGGATAAGTGGTTTGGAAGAATACTATGAAAATGTATTACGAGGTAGGAAAGAGCAGATTCAATACACAACTAAAAAGGACGGTACGATTGTAGGTTCTGAAACGGTTGTTGAAGGTGAGGCAGGGAAGGATCTCGTCTTAACCATAGATATGGAGTTTCAGAAGAAGGTTGATAAAGTTGTGAAGGATGAATTAAAAAATATTATTCAAGCGAATCCTTATCAGCATCCATACTTAACAGATGCAATTGCAGTTGTGATGAATCCGAAGACAGGTGAGTTATTAGCTGTTAGTGCTGCGAGTCGGGATAAGGAAAAAAATGAATATGTAAATGAGTCGTATAGAGCATTGTACGATTCCCACTTGCCAGGTTCTGCAGTTAAGGGAGCTACGGTTTTAGCTGGGTATGAATCGGGAGTTATTTCCCCGGGACAATCATTTTATGATCGCAAACTGAAGATTAAAGGCGATCCTAAAAGAAGGGGTTCCTATAGGAATTTAGGTGCTGTGAACGATTATGATGCATTAAGACTGTCTTCAAATGTGTATATGTTTTATATCGCTTTAAAGATGGGGGGAGAACAACGGAATCCATTACCAGATGAGGCCAAAATTACGTTTAATCCGGATGCTTGGGAAGAAATGAGAAATTATTTTCAGCAATTTGGTCTAGGAGCGAGTACAGGCATTGATTATCCATATGAATCGACAGGATTAACGGGTGAAAATTCAACGATGGGTGGCTTGTTTATGAACCTTGCCATTGGTCAGTATGATACATATACTGCGCTACAAATGGCTCAATATGTGTCAACAATTGCCAATGATGGCTATCGTGTTCGCCCGCATTTCGTAAAGGAAATTAGAAATCCAAGTAACTCGTCTAAGGAATTAGGTTCCGTTTATCGAAATATTGATACAAAGATTTTAAATCGAGTAGATATGGATCAATCGTATATTACTCGGATTCAGGAGGGGTTCCATCGAGTTTTTCACGCAACTGGCGGAACAGGTGTAAATTATTTTGGTAATGACGAGTATAGTAAATATAATGCGGCAGGAAAGACAGGAACTGCTGAAAATGCATATTATATAGATGGAAAGAAGCTAGCTGATACGGAGAACCTTTCATTAGTTGGTTACGCACCATATGATGATCCGGAAATGGCTTTTGCGATCATTGTTCCACATACAGGAAAAATAAAGGGGAGGTATCCAATTAATCATAGGATTGGTCAAGGAATATTAGACGCTTATTTTGAAACATATAAACCATAGAGCTTTCTTAAGAAAAAACGTAATCGCTGAGTGGCGTTTTAGTAAAACAGTAACAGCTATTTTAAACCAGAAAGTCGAACGAATTCGAATGCTACGTACATTTCGAAAGGTCGTTCGGCTTTTAGCTTTAACGTATACTTTTGTCTCAGCCACTTTCAGTTATAGAATAGGTACTATGATGAATGGAGGATGAGAGGTGAAGCTTCGTAGCGTTTTAGTAATGGCGATCTTAAGTATTATGTTATTTGCAACTGGGTATATAACTGCGTTATTTACAAATAGTCAGACCTCAAGAGAAATATGGTTAACGGATCATGATGAAACGGTGATAATTACAAATATAGCAGATCAATCTTTCGTCGATAATATAATGATGATTTATCTTGGAAAAAAACAACTAACAGCTAATATTAATGAACTTGGTAAACCTGATATGTCCATTCGTGTTGTAAGTCCGAGGGAACATACAAGTCTGATTGATTCTAAATTGTGGTTTGTAAAAGATGGAGCTATTATTAGTGAACGAGCAGGAGAATCTTCGAGTCAAGTGATCTACTATAGCATTGATGAAGCGAGTAAAAATTTTATTGTAGAGCAATTTAAAGCGAAAAAGTAAACTGTGGAAACCGTCATGCGAGAAGTAATTGTAATATTTTAAGGGGAGCAGTGGGGAAATACGTTTATCAAGGAAGTTGAGAAACTAAAGAAAATGTTTAATGTGGGAGTTAAATGCTATTCATCATATCGGAAGTACGGCAGTTAAATGGGGAAACGAAAAACCTATCATGGATATAATGCCTGTAGTAAAATCAATCACGAAGTTAGATTTATTTAATCAAGCAATGCGTAAGCATGGATATAAATCATGTGGTGAAAACGGTATTTTAGGAAAGGTATTTTCAAAAAGGCGGAGATCAGCGTACAGAGCATGTTCCTATGTATGAAATAGGCAGTCTTGCTTTTAGGATTTATTACAAATCCTTCCATATGAAGCAAAACGGTATGGGAATGTAAAAGAGAGGCTGGCAAAACGATCTCCATTGATATAGCTATGTATATTCAAAATAAAGACGCAATTGTTAAGGAAATAGAACAAAAAGCATTGACTTGGTACAAGGGTTTGCGGTAGTTTATTCCTATTAGTATATGAAAGTTCACCTGTTAGAACAGATATAGAAAGAATGGAGAACTATAATGGGAATTAATGATGTCATTATAATCATTGTTGTCTGTTTTCTTTGTTTGGGTGCCATTGATAAATGTTTTGGTAATAGGCTTGGATTTGGTCAACATTTTACAGATGGATTTATGACCATGGGATCGCTTATGCTAGCCATGGTCGGTATTATTTCCTTAGCTCCAGTATTAGCTAGGATATTAACACCAATTATTGCTCCGATATATGGCTTTATCGGAGCTGATCCAGCAGTGTTTGCAAATACTATATTAGCCATTGATATGGGGGGGTATGCGCTAGCACAGGAAATGGCGCAAAATAAGGAGGCAGGATTATTTGCTTGGGTATTTTTAGGGACGATGATGGGCCCAACCATTGTATTTACAATTCCCGTAGCATTGGGGATTATTAGAAAAGAAGATCATACATATTTTGCAAAGGGTATCCTGTTAGGTTTGATTACAATTCCAATCGGCTGTTTAGTAGGCGGAATACTTGCTGGCTTTAGCATACAGCTAATTATTATTAACCTTATACCAACATTGCTTTTTTCTGCTCTCATTTCCATGGGGCTGTGGAAGAAACCGGGACAGATGATTATTGGTTTCTCTATATTCGGTAAATGTGTTGAAATTATAGCTATTATTGGGCTTACCGCGATTATTATTAAGACATTAACTGGTTTTATCGTCATTCCTTATCTAACACCGTTAGAAGAGGGGATTCAAATTGTTGGCCAGATTGCAATATTTTTAGCAGGGGCTTTCCCCATGGTCCATTTTATATCCAAGGTATTTAAGAAACCATTATATAAGTTGGGTTCGAAGCTTAGTATTAGTGATACGTCTACAGCAGGTCTAGTAGCATCACTTGCCCATAGTATTCCGATGTTAGCGCTGTTAAAACATATGGATGCCAGAGGGAAAGTCATCAATGTTGCCTTTGCCGTAAGTGGTGCGTTTGTTTTGGGTGGTCACTTAGGATTTGTAGCAGGAATTAATAAGGAAATTGTATTTCCTATGATTGTAGGGAAACTTATCGCTGGTTTTAGTGCAATTATTTTAGCAATGATTGTATTAAAAAAATCAAATGGGACTGGACGCCATTCGTATAAATAGAACCTACGTCACCTGGCGAGATAAATATATATGATGAAAGAGAGAAGGGATAAAATGATAGTTGCCATTCGCTGGGGTATGTTTTTTGTAGGGTTAGCCCTTTTTAGTTTAGGAATAAGTATATCGATTAATGTTCAGCATTTAGGAATTCATCCATGGGATGTCTTAAACGTAGCATTATATGAAAAAGTAGGTCTTTCGATTGGGTCATGGACGATTATCATTTCTGCGCTCTTAATTATCATATCCTGGTTTTTGGATAAAAGCTATATAAAACTAGGAACGTTTCTAAATGGGGTACTGGTAGGTGTATTTGTAGACATCTATCTCTATCTTGACTTTTTACCCGTTGCAACGTATACATGGATCGATTATCTTATTATTATAGTAGGTATCGTTATTATGGGAATCGGTGGAGGAGTATACAATGCGGCAGGTGTTGGTTCTGGACCTCGTGATGGATTTATGCTTTCCATATCTGATAAGCTTGACGCATCTGTAGGAAAGGTGCGAATCATAACAGAGTGCCTTGTTCTCATAATTGGCCTGATATTAGGAGGCCCAGTGTTTTTATTTACCTTTATCTTTACATTTATTCAAAGTCCAATATTCCAATATATCTACGGAAGGCTAAGAGAGGAGATTACTCGTTTAGAACATAATAATCAGAACAAGCATCTCCCTAAGACACGTGCTTAACTGACAAGCTGCTTGAAATCATAGTTGTGAATGACGCTCGTTATTAGATCATCCTAAGTGAAGCTAAATATCGGGCGTCTTTTGTCAATTTTAGAGAACTACAAGACTCTCCACGAAATCAGAACAAGCCGGATTTAACGCATAGGAGTGACTAGAAAATGTTCGTTTTTAGGGATGGTAAGATTATTGTAATGAGAGGTTGTCTTCCAAGACATCATTGGTATAGGCATATAACAAAGTTTTATATTGTTAATGATTTTGAGTACAATTTGTAATTTTGTTGACAGAAAAAATCGATACTCATCTAAGTCCACTGTTATAAAATACGCTTTTAAAAACTAGACGTCTGATTTTACCATGCTAGAATGTAAGAAACTTAGCATGGGGGAGATAAAATGGATAAACGTGATATTGCTCCAAACATACTGATGGATGATCCGATAATGGGAGAGATTCACAGTATGGTCGACGAGATAATGATCTATGCTATCGAAGAGTTCCACTCTGTCCTTACAAACATCATGGAGAATATGAGGGTGGAGCTGAACGTTTCTGATGAATGGATGAATAGACTTTATGATTCGTGGTTATGCTGGACTATTTTTTGTTTTCATGAAAAACATACTAGCAAGACTATTTATCAGCAATTTCTTCAGTATAATAGGGAAAAATGGATAGATAAGTCTATAGCCATTCAGAAGCTATTATATCAATGGAACCATCTTAAACCAGGAATTTACGTGGTGGGAAGTGACTATTCTATTGGTGAAAATTATACATTTATCGATATAGTCGAAGGAAAGGTGAATTCAGTTATATTGCGTCAGCGAAAAACTAGGATAAATCAAGGGGATATGGTTATAGGATTTCTACTTCCATATAGACAAGGTCACTATCTTAGTATAGGTAAAACATGCTTAATACCAAATATATTAACCAATCAAGTTTCCTTAGCAGTTCTTTCCTATTTTAGTAAGCACGCAGCGTCCTCTAGGTTTACTGAAAGTTTGTATCCGGCTTTGTCGGCAATAGCAATACATACGGTGGAGCAGCATCTATGAAATGGAGCAGACTGACTTCAAAAGAAGCAGAGATTACTAAGATTATAGAGCGGCTATCAGCTAGAAAAATACGCATTATCTTTGTAAGCGTAAATAGAAGTCAATATAAGGTCACAAAAAAGTGGACTAAAGAGAAAGGGTCTCACTAGTCCATTTTAGTTGCATGGCTCGTTCTAAATCGTAATCCACAATAACATCCTGTAACCAATACCAGCACAAGACAAGTGCAATTAACGTTATAATAATTAATAAAAAGACAATCATTCTTCCCTTCATTGTACTTCCCCCTTATATCTAAACTAAGCGTACCAAACAGGCTAATGTATGTAAATATAATCCATAGGTAAATGGAAAATATTTTTGAGTAAAAAGCTCTCATTCTAATAACTTGTTATGAAAATGGTAGAAAATAATAGTAAATAGAAGTTTACTTGTGATGTACACGCTTTCCTTAGGTTTTTCCTCTTTTTTTATTTATGGTATGATGCATAGGTTATCTACGGCTAAGTCTCTGGAGGGCTTAAATAATCTAAACAATAGAAAGAGGTTGAACATTTGAAAACTGCACAATGGAAACATGAATGGTTTGGTAACGTCAAGGGTGATATTCTAGCTGGAATTGTAGTTGCTCTAGCGCTAATCCCTGAGGCGATTGCCTTCTCAATAATTGCTGGTGTGGATCCGATGATTGGCTTGTATGCATCGTTTTGCATCGCAGTTGTAATTGCTTTTGTCGGAGGTCGTCCGGGAATGATTTCTGCGGCAACTGGAGCAATGGCGTTACTTATGGTTAATCTAGTTGCGGACCACGGGTTGCAATATTTATTAGCAGCAACAATTCTTACAGGTATTATTCAAATAATCTTTGGTATCTTTAAGCTAGCAAGAGTGATGAAATTTGTACCACGTTCGGTGATGGTTGGATTTGTTAACGCGTTAGCTATTTTAATTTTTACTGCTCAGCTTCCTCATTTTAAAGGGGAAGGTTGGATCATGTACGGTTTAGTTGGGTTGACCTTAGCAATTATATATATTCTCCCACGTATTACAACCGCAGTACCCTCAGCGCTTGTAGCAATTATTGTCGTAACAGCAATTGTCATTTTAGGAGATATTCACGTAGGAACCGTAGGTGATATGGGAGCTTTAACACAACAGCTGCCCATGTTTTTAATTCCGTCTATTCCATTTACATGGGAGACGTTAACGATTATATTTCCTTATTCCTTAGCACTTGCAATCGTAGGGTTATTAGAATCGCTATTAACATCTAATATTGTAGATGATATGACAGACACGGAGAGTAATAAAAATAGAGAAAGTCGTGGACAGGGGATTGCAAATATAGTAGCTGGCTTTTTTGGAGGTATGGCTGGTTGTGCCATGATTGGCCAATCGGTGATTAATGTAAAATCAGGAGGCAGAGGAAGATTATCTACACTAGTAGCAGGTATATTCCTTATGTTTCTCATTATTGTATTAGGTGGATTAGTTGTACAAATACCGATGGCAGCTCTTGTAGGTGTTATGATTATGGTGTCGATTGGTACATTTGATTGGTCATCGATTAAAAATTTAAATAAACTGCCAAGAACAGATGCAGCTGTGATGCTAACAACAGTAGGTGTTGTGGTGTATACGCATGACTTGTCAAAAGGTGTATTAGCTGGTGTGTTATTAAGTGCCATTTTCTTTGCTGCAAAAATTTCTAGGATAAAGGTTACTAGTGAGCTTGTTCATCAAGGGCAAAAGCGCATTTACCGAATGGAGGGTCAACTGTTCTTTGCATCAGTCAGTGAGTTACCGAATAAATTTGATTTCACAGAACGTGTGAGTGAAGTGGAAATTGATTTATCAGAAGCCCATCTATGGGATGACTCTGCTATAGGAGCATTGGATAAGATCGAAATGAAGTTTGAGCAAAAACAAGTTCCCGTTCACTATACAGGTTTAAATGAAGATAGTCGGAGGCTTAAACAGCAGATCAGTGGCCTTTCCAAAGCTTCTGGACATTAATATTTGTTTTACCAAAGGCATCCATGTTTTTAATCGAAAGCACAAGGTTGTATTTTAATGAATTTCTAAGAGGTGAGCCGTTTGTTCCAAAAAATATTATTAGCTGCTGATGGTTCTGAGCATTCTGTTCGATCCGCAAAACAAGCGATTGAACTTGCAGAAAAATTTTCTAGTTTAGTAGAAGTTGTTTATGTGATAGATGGTCAAACAGCAAAAGCAGATGTATTACATGCAACAGACAAATTAGAAATTGAGAAAAAACGTAAAGAAAAGTTGAAGGTTGTTGAAAATTTATTAATAGCCGCAGAAATAGAATATGACATAACGATTTTACATGGAGAACCTGGTCCAACGATTGTATCTTATGCCAATGACAATGCATTTGATTGTGTTGTCATCGGAAGCCGTGGATTAAATAATTTACAAACGTTTATCTTAGGTAGCGTGAGTCACAAGGTGGCAAAACGAGTGAATTGTCCTGTAATGATTGTAAAATAGTAGGAAGAACATGATGTATTGTCAGATTGTAATAGTTCTACAATCTTCTTAAACTGTCAAGTAATTTTTCTCATTAAAGAGCCTTACTACACACAAATTGTAGTAAGGCTCTAACTATTTAAGATAAAAATTAAACAACTTTATTATCTCTATAACCCTTTCATTGTAATAAAAGGAATAAAATACAGAATTATGATATCTAATTGGTCTTTTTGTGTTTCCTCTACCAGTTGAGACAGGGGATAAAGATGAGTGAGTAAAGAAATAAAAAAAATAGCTAACAAACTACCGAATTTTTAATTTTAAATCTTCATCTGAATGTAGGAGGATTTAAGGATGCCCAACGAAGTAATTTTGCTATTCTCCAGTCAAGCTACAGAAAATCTGCCCCTGCAGCAATCCATTATTACTTAGGGGTTCTGGAAAAGAGTAAACCTGGAGAAGTGTACTTTAGAATCAAGAAAAAGCCGAGCTATTTGAGCCAGCTCAGCTTTTCTATAGATTATAATAAACTCCATTTAGTACGTTTTTCCCCTAGCACTGTAAAAGCTTTTTCCACTAATATTTAGCATAGGAGCATGCTTTGAAAAAATTTCTTTCTTTGTTTGTTAGGTTGTGTTTATCTTTAACGTTAAGTGTTTTGTTATGTCCCAGACTATGTGTGAGTAGTGCTAGGATGTTCGAATAGAGGTACTTACGTTTAGTTTTTAGTGATCGCTTTTTCTACAGGATAATCACATAGATGGATATCAACTTCTTCTTTCATTACAAGCTTGGATAGCTGTAAACCGATGAATGGTCCCATCGTTAAGCCAGTTGATCCAAGTCCATTCGCAAGTAATAATCCATGAAAGCCAGGGAGTGGTCCAATAACTGGTAGAAATCCTGGTGTGACTGGTCGGAAACCAACGCGAGCTTCAAGAATAGTAGTTGCTTCTAATCCAGGAGCGACTTCCATTGCCTTCGTAAGGATTTCATGCATTCCACCTGCTGTTACTCGGTGATCAAACCCTACATTATCTTCATGGGTTGCACCTAATACAATTCGATTATCAGGGAAAGTCAACATATATTGGTTATTAGGTGGTTTTACGACGGGCCAATTAGATGCATCTCCTGTCGGTAGCTGAACATGGAGAATTTGTGCACGTTGCTCGTCCACTTGAAAATGAATACCCAACGGACTTAAGAGTTCCGTCATCCAAGCTCCAGTAGCAGCAATAACGGTATCTGCAGGGATTGTTTGGCTGTTTACATGTACACCATTAATTGTATTGTCTTTGTACGTTAACGCTGCGTTTCCCTTTATCAATATTGCTCCGTGTTTTTCCGCTGCACGCAAAAGTGCATCTCGTAGTTTTCTTCCATCAACTCGAGCGGCACCACTTACGTAGACCGATTTATAGTTACCGTTTAATAATGGGAACAATTCTGTTGTGGCTTGCTGATCTAATAGCTTTATTTCTCCTATTTCTGGAGCAGCAAGCTTCCGTTTTTCGGCGCGTTCTTTCATAGCAATTAACTTTTTATCATCATCATGCAAATGAATAGCTCCAACCTGTTCGTATCCTACATCCTCTTCGCCATCTTGATATAAGGAATGAATAAGGTTAGGATAGCTTCGTGCTCCTGCTTTTACGAGTTGATACCAAGCTTTATTTCGTCGTTGGGAGAGCCATGGGCATACGATACCAGCTGCAGCATCAGTTGCTTGACCATCATCAAAGCGATCGATGATCGTAACATGGTATTTATTTCTTGCGAGGTAATATGCGGTTGAAGCACCTAAAATTCCCCCACCGATAATAATTATTCGATTACTCATCTATCTATTTTCAACTATCTTCTTCATTGCTTTTATTTGTCCCAAGTGCTCTGCTTCATGAGAAAGAATCATTGCAAAAACGTCACCATATGTTTTGAAATTACCAAACGGTAATGTGTACGGTAAGTCTGTAGCAAAGAACTCATCTGTAGGTGCTTCAATTCGTGGAGCTTGATTCTCTAAATCAACGATAAGCGTAGCTAATTTTGGAGCATTCTCTGACCATTCAGATGGTTTTGTTCCCGTAGCAAATAACCCTTGATATGATACAGGAATATTCGTTGACTGTTTAGGATATCCAAATAATAGGCTCTCAGCAGTTACAAGGATATGCCCGATATGCCAACGTATCGTATTATTAAATCCCTTCGGTTGGATATCCATTATTTCCTTATCTAGCTGTTTCACAAAAGTTAATAAACTCCCACGTGTTAATGAAAATTGATTTGTCATTTCCGATTCCTCCATTCTTGATTCCTCTATTTATTATGATAAAAATAATCATGGAAAAAGTAAAATATTTGAAGGGTTTACCATACGAATAAAGAATTAATAAACAGGGGGGGATACAAGTTGCAACGAAATATTCTAGGAATTGCTATTTTAATTTTAGGTATTGGATTAATGCTTATTGGACCAATGTTCGCTTATTATGTCACGTTTAATGAAAGTTCTCTATATGAAATGGGAGAGCAGGAAAACAGGTTTATGTGGCAGTCCTTTTTTACGATTGCTGGTCGGTGGTTTTTAGGTGGGGTACTACTAATTGGCGTATCTGAAGTGATTCGCTTGCTTGTCTCTATTAATAATCATATCTATAATGATCGAAAACAAACTAGAGAAAAGGGGAAGCGAATGACCGACGATGAGTCTGGCTATAGTCAAACTACTGAACGAGAACAAACTGATATGCAGGAGGAATGGAACTTACGGCCAGCAGATGAAGAGAAGATTTATCACATATTTAATAATGAGGCAATTTTAGAAATGAGGCCAGCTCCCATCAAGGGGTATTGCGTTGTTAAACTCCAGGATAAAGATAGTCCTATAAATCCATATGTAAAAGTAATTGAGGTAACAGAAACAGTTGCAAAAGAGGTTCGTAATGCTGAAATTAGGAAAAGGGTTTTAGAATGGTATAACGCACAATAACAGTAAAAACAGGAGAAAAATTTTCTTGAAGGAGTTTTTATAGTGAAAAAAACGAATTCAAAACGTACATGGGGTTGGTTTGGCTGGACATTTTTCATCGTACTATTCGTATCATTTATTGGATCTACGGTATTTTTCTTTGCGCTATTTGATATTGATTTAAAAGCCGTATTTCAAGATGAAAAGAGCTAGTGGTTCTACAGAAATAGTTGATGCGAAAAATAATGAAAAGAAAGAGCAAACCAAAAAGAGTGCTGAACAAGAAAATGAATCAGTATCACAAAATAAAGCGGATATAGGGGATTTTATCGCTCAGGCACATGATTTTTATAATGATACGACTGGATATGGTGCTATTAATGATATTGATTGGGATGAACAGGTAACACAGGCCCAAACGATTCGAGAAACCATAAATAACCAATTAGGCGAAATTGCTAATGAGTCGTTAATAAGAGATTTAGATGCGATCAAAAAACTGACGAATCAATTAGAACAAGAAAAAAATATGAATACGGTTCGTCAATTACATCGATATTTTCATGATTTAGATATTGTTTGGAATAATTACAGTAGATCAAAAAAATTATGGGGGGTAACGGAAACGGAAGAATAAACGCTATTCAATTTTAATTAATTTTGGTAAGCTAATAATGGTAGAAGCTTAATAGAAGGAGAATGATTCATGGATAAGACGTTAATTTTTGGACATAAGAATCCAGACACAGATACAATTTGTTCAGCTTTAGCCTATGCTGACTTGAAAAATAAACTTGGTATACGTGCAGAACCAGCAAGATTAGGGTCTGTTAGTAAAGAAACACAATTTGCGTTGGACTACTTTAATGTGGAAGCTCCGAAACTAATTGAAAAAGTGGAAGATGATGTGAAATCGGTTATTCTTGTTGATCATAATGAATTTCAACAAAGTGTAGAAAATATAAAAGATGTCCGTATTGCCGAAGTAATTGATCATCATCGTATTTCTAATTTCGAAACAAGTGAGCCCTTATATTTTCGTGCTGAGCCGGTAGGTTGTACAGCTACGATTCTGAACAAAATGTACAAGGAAAACAATATCCCTGTTTCCAAAGAAATTGCTGGTCTATTACTATCTGCAATCGTATCAGACTCGTTGCTATTAAAATCTCCAACTTGTACAAAAGAAGACGTGGATGCTGCATATGAATTAGCAAAAATTGCTGGAGTAAATCTAGAAACGTATGGAATGGAAATGTTACAGGCTGGTGCTGATTTAAGTGATAAATCTGTTTACGAGTTGCTTACCATGGATGCAAAAGAATTCTCCATGGCTGATGCAAAGGTAGAAATCGCACAGGTAAATGCAGTGGATACTGCAAAAATATACGAATTGCAGCATGAAATCGATCAGGAAATTGCAAAAATAGTGAATGAGAAAGACCTTGATCTTTTCTTGTTTGTAGTAACAGATATATTAAATAATGATTCCGAGGTATTAGCACTTGGAAGTGGAAAAGAAAAAGTAGAAGCAGCATTTGATGTCAAACTTGACGATAATAGTCGTGCGCTTCTAAAAGGTGTTGTATCACGTAAGAAACAAATTGTCACAGCACTTACAGACGCTTTTACGAAATAATCTATATGACAGAGGACCCAGAAAAGCAGTATGCGCTTTTCCGGGTCCTTTTTGAATTACCATGCCCATGTATAAATGGATATGCTCCCTCAAAAACTAAATGGAAGTTGAAAGGAGGAAGCTGACATGGCGGGTAAACCAAAAGGACCAAAGCAACAGGAACATCCAAATTTGCCGCAAAGTCCAAAACAACCCTATGGCGAACCGTTAGATGGTTCAAAGAAAGTTAAAAACGCCAATCATTCTAGACAAAAGCATAATCCCCATCACGGACTTTAGCTTGAAGGTATCCTTTTACTGGGTACCTTTTTGTAAGTTAAGAAAGTATAAAATCAGTGCAATGACTGCGTTAAGCCAAGTAGTTATTTTGAAATGTTTGATGTAT
>NZ_CANMAB010000028.1:0-39435 GCF_947495635.1 uncultured Virgibacillus sp.
GTAATTCGTCGGAGCATTGCCAATATACATCAAACATTTCAAAATAACTACTTGGCTTAACGCAGTCATTGCACTGAATTTATACTTTCTTAACTTACAAAGATAAACGAGCAATCCGTCCCATTCTATTTCTCCAAAAAGTGAACGAAGAAATTTCGAATGACTTCCCGAATATTACTTTATATATTCGGATTTTCTTTATATTAAAAATTCATTTCTTTCTTCTTTTTTCATAGATGCACTTAATGAAATGCTTTTATTCATGTAAAAATACCTCCCGAAATCCAAAATCAGGAGGTATCTCACTTATTTCTTCTAGTTTTTATCATATGTCCAAACTCGATTATGATTTGTTGTTTGCGGGAATTTTTCTCCCGCTTTTAATTTTATTATTTTGGGATCCGTGACACTGCTCCCCGTTTCACCGATTTCGATATATACACCATTATTTGGTGCTTTTTGGCCAAATCGAAAATGACTGAATTCACCCATTGCTGTAACTCCTTCCAAAATTCTTTATTATCACGTAATAAGTAGTGTAATCGTTTAAACAGCAAATTATACACCAGGTCGTTGTACTCACATTTCCATTTCTATTTTCATTTCTTAGGACCTGTTAATCTGCTTTAATTCAGCAAAAATCGGGACTATTCTATTAATTTTGTCGAAAAAATTTAATTGGTAATGGCTTTTAGCTACTCATTTATGTTATAACTAATAATGAATAAGAAGGAGGTATTTACATGGTCTATGCAATCATTACCATCATTGTGATTGGACTAGTTCTACTAACATTGTCCTATTTCTTAAATGATCGTATGGAAGAAGTAGAGAGTCAATTAGAGCAGTTCTCCATTACTACGATGCAGGATACATATCAAATGAAAAAGAAAATAAAAATCCTGGAAGAGGAATTGCTTACAGAAGAGTTCGCACAAGATTTGGAAAATAAATAAAGGGATTAAAGGAGAAAACAATGAAACAACCTGTACGAGTATTTGCAATTGGTCTTCTTACAGCAGGGATTATTATGTTAGCCACTTATCTATTATTTAAGGGCGATACAAAGACTGTTGAAGGTATTTCTGAGAAAGAATTGATTTCTCTAGTCAAAGATAAAGGATATCATGTCTTATCCAATTCAGAGTACGTTGCTTTATCTGTCAATGATAATCCAGAAAAAGCTGCGAAAACTCCACCGAATGAAAATACTTCTACTACTACACAAAATGATCAATCTGCTAAGACTACAGAGCAAGAAGATGCAGCTAAAAAACAAGATTCCAATAATACGGAGAAAGCTGAAAAAGAAAACACCAAAGAAGAAAATCAAGAACAGAAGAAAGAACAAGCAAAGGAATCACCGGAAAAAGAGGAAGGTCCCAAAACGTATACCTTACATATAAAAGAAGGGATGGCCTCATCTGAAATAAGTTCCTTATTAGAAGAGAACAAATTAATTAAAGATGCTTCTGAATTTAGCGATTACTTAGAAGAAAATGACTATAGTCAACGCGTGCAAATCGGTAAGTATAAATTAAATACAGATATGGGTCCATATCAAATAGCAGAGGCAATCACTAAATAATAGTAAGGAATGCACGATTAAATAAGTGGCTAACTAACATTCTCGATTAGCCACTAACGTATTTAAAAAGAGACTGAGACAAAAGAATGAAGAAGCAATTAAAAACGAACGATGATTGGTTGGAAACTAATTATCGTTCGTTTATTGATCAGAATCATTCATTTAGCACCTGAAATAAGCGAGACTCCGGCGGGAACAGCACGAGTCCGAAGATCCACTTGGTAACGTGTTTTTCTTTACCAAGTTAGCTGAGGCCGTGCCCGCGGAAAACGAGTATAGTTTCACGGTGCGGCGATGATCTCCTATTGATAATATGATTATTCGTATTTTGAGTAAAGAAGTTATGTTTTGTACCAGCCTCTTTTAATTTAAATTAAAATTCTCTCCTTTAACTAAATATAAAATGCTTTCACCAATGTTGGTAATATGATCAGCATACCTTTCTAAATATCGTGCACAAAAGGCAACTTGCATAATATATTGAATTTTATCTGGTTTTGTAGCAGTTTCTCCTAGAAGCTCACTAATGATTAATTTGTTCTGTTTATCTACCTTATCATCCATTTCTGATAATTGTGCCGCTAAGATGATATCTTCATTGGAAAATGACTCCATTGCTATCTGCAACATTTCTATGATATATGTTTGCATGTTTGCTAAACCGTGTGGTAATAATGTCTCCCCGTTTTCTCCTAAACGAATTGCTGAACGGGCAATATTTTTCGCGTTATCAGCCATTCGTTCTAAATCCGTCACAATTTTTAATGCGGTAATTAATCTTCTAAGATCCGTTGCTACTGGCTGTTGTTTGGCGATAAGTAAGATAACTTTATCATTAATATCTATTTCCTTTTTATCTATTTCTTTATCATCTTCAATTACTTGGTTTGCTAAGGTTATATCTTGTTCATATAAGGAATTCAGGGCATTATTCAACGCTTTTTCTGTTAATTTAGCCACTTGTATGATATCTTGATTAATCTCCTCTATTTCATGATGAAATTGTCCACGTGTATTCATCTGGCTTTTCCCTCCTATCTAATCTAGCTATTGCTTATCTATACTTTAACAGACAGGTATGAAATGGCTATTGATTTAATGTTAATTACATGTAAAATTTTATAAAGTGAAACTTCAATCAGTTTGGGATTTTTGTTTTATCCCCCACTGATTGCTAGTACCACAAGGGTCTGACCTAATGGCCTTTGAACCAATCGGACATGTACTAGCAATAGATCCACGACTTATCCATATTGGGTTTACTTTATTGCTTAAACTAGGGGCTTACTGACAGTTATATGCGGGAGAACAAAACGCAAGCGCCCATTTAAAAACGTAGCGAATGGAGCGATTCAACGGAGATAAAGGAATCACGGTAAGCTTACGAACAGATGATGACTTTATATCGTAAGGCGATTCGTGAAGTCGCCACCGTTTCTCAGCGCTGGAGCTGGACACCGCACAACATGCCCACATTTATACATATGGACTGTTATAATTTCCTAGAGTATAAAAAAGTACAAGTCTTCGTAGACTTGCACTTTACGTAATACTTTATTCTTTTTCTTCATTCTTTTCTTTGTCTCGCTCTTCCTTCAAATCAAAATATGCATCTAAAATCCGGGTTCCAATCATATGATTAATCTTATAGGAGGTACCCTTGCCTGTATCTGGTGCTATAATCGCAAATGCCATCTCTGGCTCGTCATATGGTGCATAACCGACAAGAGATAGATTTTCTGTCTCCGCTAACTTTTTGCCATCTTTATACACTTCATTTTGCGCCGTACCAGTCTTCCCTACAGCGTTATAATCTTTACTATGGTAGTACCCATAACCAGTTCCTCCTGGCTCCTGGAACACTCTCCGAAAACCTTCCTGCACACGATCTATATAGGATTGATCCATTTGAACACGGTTCAAGATATCCGTGTTCTCACTACGATAGATGGATCCAAGATCCTTACCTGATTTACTTGGTTCACGAATTTCCTTTAGAAAATGCGGACGAACTCGATAGCCATCATTGGCAATCGTCGACACATATTGAGCTAATTGCATCGTGGTATACGTATCATACTGTCCAATAGCAAAGTCCATTAAAAGTCCTGCTCGATTCATCGAATCCCCTTCAAAGCCAACACTTTCATAAGGAAAATCAATACCAGTCTTCACGCCTAAACCAAATTGCTGGAAATAGTTACGCATTTTCTGCCAAGCTTCTGTATTAAACGACGCTTTATTTCCATTTGGGAAGGGATAGCGATTCTCTCCCCCCATTTTTAATGCGATATAAAACATGTAGACGTTGGACGAGCGTTTCAACGCATCTTGATCATCAACTACCCCAATACTGCTGCTGTAGGAACCTTTTTTCGGGGTACCTGAAATTTTTATCGGACTGTCATTAAATCTTTGTCCAGGTGAGATCACGCCTGATTCTAAGCCTGCAAGTACAGTTGCACCCTTTACAATAGAACCAGGGCGATGCGCATCATACAACGTCTTGTATGCAGCGTTACTGTATTCATTTCCATCTCTGGTTTGTCCACTAACCGCTAATAATTCACCTGTTTGTGGATTCATAACAACGGCAAGTGCATCCTTTAAATATTTATTGTCATAGGGATGGCTCTGAACGGCAGCTTTTAATTCCTCTCGTACTATTTTATCCACTTCTTCCTGAAATTCCATGTCGATAGATAAAACTAAATCCTTACCTCGGCTACCCTCAACGACCGTTTCTGTTCCAACAACTTCACCTGATTTAGTAGTCGTGTACTGAATTTGTTCCTTTGTTCCTCGTAATACGTCCTCATAATATTCCTCAAGTCCGCTCTTTCCAACCCGATCATTACGGCTATAACCTCTTGTTAGGTAATATTGCTCTTTTTCTGCCAAGATCCCTTGCTCTTGTGTTGTAATAGTACCTAGTAAGCTGTTGATCGTCTCACCAAAAGGAAAGTCCCTATTCCAGTCAGTCGTTGCATTAACTCCAGGTAGAACATCCAAGTGCTCCGAAACTTTAGCATATTCCTCTGCGGTGACATCGTCATTTTTAACTATTTGCGGCGTAAGCGAATATGCTTTATCTAATTCTTTTTTAATTGCAATTACTTCAAGCTCCTGTTTCGAAAAACCGGAGATTTCATCTTTTGTAATTCGATCTAGAATCGTATTATACTGTTCAGCATTATCTAAATCTGCTGCTTCTTTTTCAGATAAGCGATTGTCAGCTTCTTCCTTATTTTTTAAGTACCAATACTCTTTTTTATTGCGCTCTGTTAATTTATCAAGGTATTTTTTTTCATCATCCATGGAAATATACTTCGACAATTTTTCAGCAACTTCTAATCGATCTTCTGCCTGCGTTCCTTTTGCAGGTGTATACGTGATCGAATACAATGGTTTATTGTCTACAATAACATTATGGTTACTATCATATATTTTACCTCTGGGAACGGGTATCTTTGTTGTATCCTTTACCGTTCGATCAATTTCTTCCTGAAAAGCTTCACCGTTTAAAATCTGTACAACTCCTAATTGTAAAATAAGCACTGTAAACATTAGAAACACAACAAAAAACAATATGTTAATTCGGAAGGGAAGTTGCGTTTTTTTCTTTTTTTTCTTATTCCCCATTATCTCTCCCCCATACGAAATTAGATTTATTTTAAACCTTATTCATTATATCATTTATCCCTCTTTATTTTCATCCATTTATCTATTTTTTTCGTCTGTTAATTGCTCTTTAATTAATACTTCTTTTTTTGGCTTACTTCCTAAGTAGATGTTCTTGACGAATAAATAGATAAAAATATGCCCAGCACCAAAAACGGCTAATATATATGGGATTGCCTTTTCAGCTGGAAAAATAGAAACAGCAATTAAAAAAACAGAAATGGAAGTAATTCTTCCGATATTGACAAACATTTCTCTGACAACGATATACTCCACACGTAACTCTTTTGCCTTCCATGCTTTTCCTATTACATCATAGGTTAAAGAGACATATGGTATAGTAATGATTGGGTAAGCGATCCCAATGCAAATTGCATATATAATTAGCTGTGCATAGCTAATCTCAAAAATAATAATTGTAATCGAGAAATACAGGATAAGACTCCCGATAAGGATAGCTTTTTTTCTCATGGAAGGCTTGATAACTTTCGTCCCAATAAAATAAAAAACAAAGGATAAACCAGAGAACACTAGATTGAACATCCCTAATGAAAATTCACTTTGTGTAATCAAAAACACCCATATGGAGATAACAAAGGCAAATATCCCTTCTCTTAATCCTTGAAAAATATGTGCATTTAATATACGATTCCAATTTTTGTTATGTGATCGTTCAGCTAATACCCGTCGAAAATAAAAGCTTCCTTCTGCCTTTCTCCTTGCCAAAAAGAAACTACAGATAACTGCGCAAATGAACAAAATAAAAGAAATCGTAAAAATTGTTGTATATCCGATATTTGCTTCCAAATTAGCAATAATAGTCCCAGCTAATAACGGTCCAATCATTCCACCAAAGGATTGAAGCACTCCTAAAAATCCATTAAAAAAGTCCCTAGTCTCTGGCTCAGTAATCTCGAATGTAAGTACATTAAATGCTAGCCAATAGAAACCATAACCAATACCAAGAAGACTACCTAGCATAAAATTATAGTACGATGCTTTTTCAGCAATAATTAATACACTCAAAAAAAAGAGAGATAAAAAAATTACCCCTAAACGTAATACAATAACTCGATCCACTTTCTTAGCTAATTTTCCAGCCACAATAAACGTCAA
Organism: uncultured Virgibacillus sp.; assembly: GCF_947495635.1. Classification (NCBI taxonomy): domain Bacteria; kingdom Bacillati; phylum Bacillota; class Bacilli; order Caryophanales; family Bacillaceae; genus Virgibacillus; species uncultured Virgibacillus sp. Next base: position 6,386 of record NZ_CANMAB010000028.1, read on the forward strand.
TGGTTGAAAAATATAAATGGCTAAATTATATACAGCAATGGTTATATAATCCCCTGATTGCTTCCACAAGTATATATTTACAAATGTATTGGATAAAAATATCCCTAAAGAATATAGTCCACCAATAACAAGTAAAAACAATAAATCCTTATCAATGTCTAATTTCCCCTGATAAAGTGATAGGCTTTTTCGCATATTCCATACTCCTTTTCAAGTCATTAATAGTTTGAACAAATGAGTAACAGATATGCAAAGAAGCCTTAATTAAAGATAAGGATATAACAATCTATTCATTAAGCTTACATTCATCATTTCTTGACAATTATAGATAAAAAAAGGCATATGAAGGAATCGAATCCCCCCACATGCCTTTTCTATTCAATTATTTTTGTTATTTCGCTTCATTATAGTTTTTCGTTACTTGATCCCAATTAATAACATTCCAGAAAGCTGAAATGTAATCTGGGCGTTTATTTTGATATTTAAGATAGTAAGCGTGCTCCCAAACATCAAGACCTAATAAAGGTTTTTTCCCTTCCATTATCGGCGAGTCTTGATTAGGTGTACTCATTATTTCTAATTCTTCATTATTTAAAACTAACCATGCCCAACCTGATCCGAAGCGTCCTGCTGCAGCATTAGCAAATTCTTCTTTGAATTTATCAAAGCTGCCAAACTTTTCATTAATTTTATCAGCAAGCTCACCAGTTGGTTCGCCACCACCATTAGGTGATAATACTTTCCAGAACAGACTATGGTTTGCATGGCCGCCACCATTATTACGTACGGCAGTCCGCGCGCTTTCCGGAACAGCATCTAGATTACTTATTAGCTCTTCAACAGATTTATTCTGAAGATCAGCATGTCCTTCTAAAGCACCGTTTAGTTTCGTTACATACGTATTATGATGCTTTGTATGGTGAATGTTCATGGTTTCTTTATCAATAGTAGGTTCTAGTGCATCGTAAGCATAAGGTAGTTCAGGTAATTCAAATTTTGCCATTATAACTTCCTCCTAATAAAATTATTTTATTAAAAAGGATCGAATATTCACCCTTTTAAAGCAAGATTATCAAAGCTACTATACTGATGCAAATTATATGCATGCATTTTTTTACCAAATTATAAAAAGCGTTATTTTCTTGAGAAAATAAAAAAACAAGCCACCGCTTGTTTGAATGGTGGCTCGGGACGGAATCGAACCGCCGACACAGGGATTTTCAGTCCCTTGCTCTACCGACTGAGCTACCGAGCCTAAATCTACTCTAAATATGTATGGAGGAGGTAGAGGGATTCGAACCCCCGCGGGCTGTTACACCCCTGGCGGTTTTCAAGACCGCTCCCTTCAGCCAGACTTGGGTATACCTCCAAATAATTTTATGGTGGACCCTGCAGGACTCGAACCTGCGACCGATCGGTTATGAGCCGATAGCTCTGACCAACTGAGCTAAGGGTCCTTCTCATTTTAAAATTGTTTATGGGGCGACCGGTGGGGATCGAACCCACGAATGCCGGAGCCACAATCCGGTGCGTTAACCACTTCGCCACGACCGCCATGCTTCAGATTAATTGTTATATTATGGTGGCGGCGGAGGGGATCGAACCCCCGACCTCACGGGTATGAACCGTACGCTCTCGCCAGCTGAGCTACACCGCCAAATTGGCTCCACAGGTAGGATTCGAACCTACGACCGATCGGTTAACAGCCGATAGCTCTACCACTGAGCTACTGTGGAATGTTATCGTGACTACTTTCAACGAATTATAGCGACAAGATATAATTTACCATGTTCAACAACATCTGTCAATATTTTTTTCAAAAAATCATAATCGCAATTTCTTATGTATGTATCGCTGTTAAAACGACAATATTTACTATAGCATCTTATCAAAGGTTTTTCAATACAAAATTTAAAGTTAGAAAATTTTAATTTTAATTCCTTTATTAATTAGTAAATACTACCTTATAACTTGTAAAGTAACTCCTGTGTTTGTGTGAGCAGACGTAACGCTGAGTCACCTCTTGAAAACCATACTACAGGGGCCGGAAGTCACCCGTTTTTCTACAGAATTTTCCTAACAGAACTTCACGAAATAACTCCCCTTCACTTAACTCACCATGGATAAGTGAACGGCTTTCTTCAAGTTCCGGTTGAATAATGCTTGTTCACACAGATTTTCTTTTCCGCAAACGACAATGACGTAGCTCTTGCAGTTCATTTGAATTTGAGATAGCTAACTTCTACTTAGTATAAAAAACAACTGTCAGAAAGCATTTCCGACAGTTGTTAAACTAAACATACGTTATTATTATTCACCTAATACTTCTTCAGCAATGTTAACCGCATGGTCTCCAATTCGCTCTAAATTGCTAATGATATCAACAAAAACAATTCCAGCTGATCCAGTACATTTACCTTCATTCATACGAATGATATGTTTCTTTCGGAAATTCCTTTCCATTTTATCAATTTTATCTTCTTTTTGAATCACAGCTAGTGCCTCTTCTCTGTCCATACTTTGGAGAGATTCAACGGCTTGTTTTACTGTTGACGTTGTTAATTCAAACATTTCATTTAGATCTTCCTGAGCATGATTGGTTAATTGAACTTTATTAGACATTTTATAATCAATTAATTCGACAATATTTTCAAAATGATCGCCTATTCTTTCGATATCTCGAACGGAGTCAAGGAGTGCGGAATGTTTCGCACTTTCTATTTCCGTAAGTGATTCTGCCGATAGTTCTACAAGATAATCTGTTATTTTTCGGTCCAGATTATTTAAAGCCCCTTCTATTTGCATAGCCATTTCGGAATGCTTAGAAAGTTGTGTATTTAAATATTTATTTGTTTCTTCTAAGCCTTTATAAGCATATTCACCCATGCGAATCACTTCTGCTTTCGCCTGATCTAATGCCAAGGTCGATGATTGCTGAATAAATATCGGATCTAAGTGTTGTGGTTTATACTCTACAATTGTATCTTCACCTGGAATAATCCTAGTAACTAACCAAGCTAAAGCGCCTATAAATGGAAATTGAATGATCGTATTTGTAATATTAAAGGTCCCATGAGCAAACGCAATTGTCATCTCCGGGTTCAAGTTAAACTGTCCTTGTAAAAACGTAACAATTTGCGTAAAAACTCCAAGTAGGAGTAAAAAGATGGTAGCTCCAACTAAATTAAAGATTACATGAGTATACGCTGCTCGTTTTGCAGCAACAGTTGCACCTAGAGATGCTAGCACTGCAGTTATTGTCGTTCCTAAGTTATCTCCAAAAAGAACGGGTATGGCTGCCTTTAGTTCTATTGCTCCTTCAGCAAATAGACCTTGTAAAATACCTATTGTGGCACTTGAACTCTGTACAACAACGGTAAAGACAGTACCGATAACTACACCAAGAACTGGGTTTTCACTCATATTAACGGTTAATTCATGAAATGCTTCTAGTGTACGCAATGGCTTCATACCACTACTCATTAATTCTAATCCAAAGAATAATGCACCAAATCCAAAGATTGCTTGTCCAACTGCATTAACTTTCTGACTTTTAAAGAAAAATAATAGAAAACACCCTACAGCAATGATCGGTAGCGCATAAGCACCAATATCAATACCTATTATAAATGCAGTAACTGTTGTACCTATATTAGCACCCATAACTACACCAATTGCTTGTCTTAACGTCATAAAGCCTGCGTTTACTAGACCGACTGTTAAGACAGTAGTACCAGAGCTACTTTGAATTAAAACCGTAACGATAATACCAGCTAATACCCCCATAAATGGGTTACTTGTAAAGCGATCCAGTATATCTCTAAGACGATCCCCTGCTGACTTTTGTAACCCTTCTCCCATAAACTTTATACCAAGAAGGAAAATACCCAGTCCGCCGATAAATTCAAATATCAGTTTTTGAACATCAATTTCCAAAATTTATACCTACCCTTCCATTCATGTTGAATCTTGTCACACCATACCAATATTAATTATATATAAACTTTTTGTAAAGGTTTAAAAGGTATATTTAACATTAAATTTACATTCAGCTACATTTAATAGATCTTTTTAGTATTTACTACTTCATGCTTTCCATGCGATGAACAAATAAACAAAAAGAACAAAAGCGCTAGCGCCCGATTAGAAACGTAGCGACTGGAGCGAGTTAATGGAGATAAAGAAATCACGGTGAGCTTGCGAGCCGATGATGACTTAGCTTAGGGCGATTCGTGAATTCGCCTCGTTTCTGGGCGCTGGAGCTCGACGCGGCTCATCACGCACATCTTTTGGACTTTGGCTTGTTTGGGAGCCTTGTCCGTCTACAGAGCCTTGGTATCAGATTTCTGTTCGTCGAGCCAAGATTTTGATACACGCTTCCTTCAGCCTTCACCTCACGATAAACACCTTTGCGGTTCTCTAGTGGTTGGTTGATGTGTACCCTCACAGCGGACTTTCACCACCTAGATAGTCGCCATGCCTGGCGCACAAATAAAAAAGATAATCTTTCTAAGATTATCTAAAATCTTGTCGATTATCTTCACGTTCAGCAACTAACCATTTATTATTTCAACTAAAATTTTCGTTCCGTCGACTTGAACTACTTTTACTTTTGTATCTTTACTAATCCACTGACCATTTGACACAGCACTATAGTCCTTTTGTTCAATGCGAATCGTTCCTACCGGTCGTAAATCGTTTAGTGTTACTCCCACTTTATTTAAAAGTTGTTCATAGCTTTGATTCATGGAATTATAGCCTGCTTCCTTCGTAAGTTGATCTGTTAAGGTTAATTTATTCCACATATCTCTTCTTTTAAATACCTTTAAGAAAAAGAATGAAGCTCCGCCACCTAGCAGTACACCAAGCACAGCATATAAACCAGAAGCTAAATTAGGCGCAGGCAACGCTACTGCTGTTAACATACAAGCTAATCCAATCGTAGCAAGTGTTCCATCATTTAATAATTTTCCATCAATAATGATAAGTAATAATCCTACAAAATAAATAATAAGCATAATAATGAACGAGCCTGTTTCAACATAGGCACCAAAATATACCGTAATAAAACCTATACCTAATAACGCAAAAATTCCACGCATATTAACAAGCACTTCGCCAATTAAAAACAAGGTAGCAAAACCAGTAATAATGATTCCAATCCATTCCAAATCAAAAACACTCAAAAAAACTCCCCCTCTCTCCTATAGTACGTATATACGTAAAACAGCAATGATTTGTTTCATAATAAGGAGTAGATCTGATGAATTTCCTAAAAAAAGCAGCCATTTGGTTTATTATTTTCTTGTTTCTTTCAAGCGTTTATAAGGATATTTCAAATGTACAGACAACACCGTTCCAAGAAAAAGAATCTGAAGTGTTACATACAGATTACCATGTCACACCGATAAAAGTCCAAACAGGGGATACTGTTCTAAGTATAGTTGAAGAAATAAATAAACATCAGTTAAATAGGTTGAATATTGAAAAAGTTTTAATTGATTTTCAAGTTATTAATCCAAAGACAGATCCATATCAACTTGAAATTGGGAATTTTTATTACTTTCCCATTTACGATTAAAACATAATAAAAGTCAAGGAGCCGAAATAACGCTTTTCTCTTCTAGAGAATCTCCTGTGCTTTTTTGCAAGTCTTTCCTGTCAATATTACGAATGCAACTAGTACGTTTTTCTGAATAAGCGACAATAACTCACCCTTGCTTGCGTTTCGAACAATTTACTCCAATCTCCTACTATAAAATACAGCGGATAAGAAGAGCTATATTCTAAATAAAGATGGGCTGCCGAGATACTTTCTCGACAGCCTGAAAGGGCTGAGATAGCCCTTTGTCTACACAAACGGTAATACAAAAAGGGTAATTAAGATAGAGATTGCCCCACCTGCAATGGCAATATTCCCTAATGTATCCGCTCCACGACTTCTCGACATGAACCCGAGAATGATACCGGCAGCGCCAAAAATTACCGGCCAAATAAAGAACGAAATAACGGATAATGCGATCCCAACCCAACCGAATGTTGAATTTATATCCGTATCATTATCTGTAACATCTGGATCGTAATCATCTGCAGTCATTTCTGCAGCAAATTCTTCGTCTCTAGAACTGTCAGGTTCAATTCCAACGAAATCTTCATTTTTTCTCTGCTCACCATAATTCGGAGCTCTTTCTACATCCTTCATTCCATTATTTGGATACTGATCCATAGTCCGAGACCTCCTTTTTCTAAATAATGAGGTGCATCTTTAGGATATGGAATTTCACATAAATTAATGGTGTTATTTAATGGAAGGGAGAATTTATGGGAGACAAGTTGATTTTTTTATTTTTGCGCATACAGTAAAAGAGTATATAAAAAGGGGAGTATTTTTAAAATGTCCAATTTTATAAAAGAAATGATTCGTAGGAAGTTAGCACAATTAACAGCTCCGGAATTACTTCATTATAGTAATCAATATGGTTTTTCATTATCAAATAATGAAGCTCAGCAAATTATTACGTATTTGAAGAAAAATAATGTAGATCCATTTTCTTCACATGGAAGAGAAAAGATGCTTCGAGATCTAGCTCTTATTACGGATCAAGCAACTGCAAAAAAAGCCCAAAAGTTATTTAATGAATTAATTAAATCTTACGGGCTCGGTCATTTATTTGAGTAAGGAATAATACTTTCGTACTATTCCTTACTCTTTTACTTTTTCTGCAAACACGCTAATGGCTTCATTTATAACAACAACTTCAAGATTGGAGGAGCTTGTCTTTTAATCCTTCATCAAATTTACCCGCTCTTATCATGTCAATTTCAAATTTGTATGGTGCTTTCTTATTCTTTTTATCTTCACCCACATATGGAGTCTCTAAAATTTTTGGTAATTGTTCTAATTGGGGGTGTTTAATGACATGCAACAATGCATCGAAACCGATATGTCCGAAGCCAATGTTTTCATGACGGTCTTTATGAGCTCCTACTGGATTTTTACTGTCATTTACATGTACTACCTTTATTCGGTCAATTCCAATAATCTTATCAAACTCGTTTAGAACACCATCAAAATCATGAACAACATCGTAACCACCATCATGAATATGACATGTATCCATGCATATTGAAAGCTTCTCATTATGGGTAACACCATCAATTATTTTGGCTAATTCATCAAATGTTCTCCCAACTTCCGAACCTTTTCCTGCCATAGTTTCCAAAGCTATTTGTACCTCTTGATTGTTGTTAAGTACTTCGTTCAACCCTTTAATGATTTGTTTAATTCCCACCTCTGCACCTGCACCAACATGTGCACCTGGATGTAATACTATCTGTTTGGCTCCTAACGCTTCTGTTCGCTCCATTTCATTCCTAAGGAAATTCACGCCTAAATCAAACGTTTCATTCTTGACAGAATTTCCAATATTGATGATGTATGGAGCATGTACTACAATATCTTTCATACCATGATGATCCATATGGTCTTTACCCGCAGCAATATTTAATTCCTCAATTGGTTTCCTTCGCGTATTTTGAGGAGCACCGGTATAAATCATAAACGTATTAGCACCATAGGAGGCAGCTTCTTCAGAAGAGCCTAATAACATTTTCTTACCACTCATCGATACGTGTGATCCTATTTTCAACATCCCTTACACCTCTTTACAAAATCCTACTTTTTATATTTCTTCTTAGTCAATTGTTTTTTAATGGTTTCTTGTTGCTTTTTCATTTTTTTCTTATAGCCCGGTTTGACTTTCTTCGACTTTTTAACTCTTCTCCATGCTTGCTTATCTACTTCCGTTGAACTTTTGGTTCGTAACGAACGTTGATTCCAAGACTTCGCTTCATGCCATTCACCATCTCGAACATCCACGTACGTAAAGGGTAGGCCCTTCTGTTCTAATTTATCGATAAGTTTGAGATCTTCTTCTGTATAAATACTGATTGCAGTTCCTTCCAATCCTGCTCTTGCTGTTCTTCCAACCCGATGAACATAAAATTCTTCTTCTTTAGGTAGCTGTGCATTGATAACATGACTAACTCCTTTTATGTCAATCCCTCTTGAAGCCAGATCCGTAGCGACAATATACTGATATCTTAGATTTTGAATTTCCTTTAATACACGCTTTCTCTCCCTTGGAGGTAGACCACCATGAATAAGCCCGACAGCCAAGCCTTTTTCTTGTAGTGCCGCAGCTAAGTCATTTGCTTTTTCTTTTCCATTCGTAAATATAATTGCCAAATACGGATGGATGGTTTTAGAAATTTCATGGATAATCGATGCTTCGTCCCGATGCTTCAAATAAATTAATCGATGCTCCATGGTTTCTGGGGAAAAATCATCCTCAATTTTCACATACACTGGATTATCCAAATACTTTTTGAAAAAATGCTGTAATCGTTGAGGAATAGTCGCAGAAAAGACCAGTAACTGGATCCTTGGATGGCATCGGATTAATAGCTGGTCTACTTCATGAATAAATCCTAAATCAAGCATCAGATCTGCTTCATCAATAACAAAGGATGTTGCTGAATAGATGGAAAGAGCCTCTTCTTTTACCAGATCAAGAATTCGGCCAGGTGTCCCGACTACAATATGAGGTGGTTCTTTCAATTTTTCCATCATTTTTTGCTTATCCGTACCACCTACAAGCAGCTTAGCTGTCCATACATTTTCCTTCTCTGCATAATGAATTATCTTCCTTACTTCTTCATAAAGCTGTGTAGCCAATTCTCTAGTAGGCGCAGTAATTACCATCTGCACCTCCTTTTTCTCTTCCTGCAACCCATTTAGTAATGGAAGTAAAAAAGCGTGCGACTTTCCTGAGCCAGTACGCGATTGTCCAACCACACTATTTCCTTGAAGCACTTTAGGAATAACCTGTTGTTGAATTTCCGTAGGGACTTTAAACTTTAATTTATTAATAACCTGTTCCATAATTGGACTAAATTTAAATTCTTGAAATTGTTTGCTCATTTCTAACGTACTCCTTTAACCATTCCAAATTTAGATAAACTGAAATGGGTCTGTATTCGTGTTGGATAGAATAATATTAACGTCATGCAGTTTTTCCTCTAGGTACGCTTTTACAGATTGCTTCATGACTTTTTCCATATAATGTCCTGGATCAATCACTGCTAAGCCCATTTGCCATGCATCCTGCGCAGTATGAAAAGTCATATCACCAGTGATATAAACATCAGCTCCTTTTTTCTTGGCTTGATGAATGTATTTTTCACCACTACCTCCAAGCACTGCCACTGTCTTTACTGGTTTTGATAAATCTCCAGTTACTCGGAGCTGAGATACCTCTAATTTTACTTTTATCATCTTACAAAATTCCTCTAACGTCATCGTACGATCTAATTCCCCAATACGACCAATACCAATCCTGTCACCCTCATTTTCTAATGGAAAAATATCATAGGCTACTTCTTCATAAGGATGTGCCTTTTCCATTTCTTTTAAAACAGCTGACAATATCCCTTCTGGAACAATCGTTTCTAGTTTTACTTCGTCAACATATTCTAGTTTCCCTTTTGTACCAATGAATGGATTTGTTCCGTCTAAAGGCTTGAACGTTCCTTGTCCTTGTGTTTTAAATGTACAGTGGCTATACTCGCCGATATGTCCAGCACCAGCTTCTGAAATAGCTTCTCTAACTTGTTCTTCATGTGTATTGGGTACATAAATAGCGAGTTTAAGTAATTTTTTGGCTTTTTCATCAAGTAGTACCCTACGCGATTGTAAATCAAGCACACTGCATAACGTATCATTAACTCCACCGCTGGCAACGTCTAAATTTGTATGTGCAGCGTAAACGGTAATATCATATTTAATTAGTTTTTGTAAGATACGTCCAGAAGGGGAATCGTAGTTAACTTGTTTTAACGGCTTAAATAATAAAGGATGATGCGCAATAATTAAATTGACATCCTTTTCTATCGCTTCATCTACAACGCGCTCTAGCACGTCTAATGTTATCATTATTTTTTTTACTGGTTTATTCGCAGATCCTATCTGTAGGCCAACATTATCCCACTCATAAGCTAAAGACTTAGGTGCTAGATCTTCTATTATTTTAAAAACATCATTCATCATGATCTGTTGTTTCATTAGTGACCTCCTCCATCCAGTCTTTTTCTTTTTCAAACAAACTAATTTTTTTACGATTATTACTATCTTTAGCTAACTTCATTTGTTTAATAATCCGTTCTAGCTTATTTGCCTCAAACCTCCATTTTCGATAAAATGCTTCCGGTTTCTTCTGCAAAAGAATTGGTCCAAATAAAAGCTGCTTTGTATCCAGTTTATCATGTATCGAAGTATCATTCGATGATCGGGTAGCAGATATAATTTCATAGAAATGATCATTTTCCTCGATTAAATCCTCATCGGCTATACCATAACCATTGTTTATTAGCCATTCTCTAACTGAGCGTGCATCCACATTTGGTTGTGCAATGATTTGCTCAGTATATTCAAGTTTTGCTTTTCCTTCATTTAAAATAGTTGTTATTAATGTTCCACCCATCCCAGCTATTACAATCTGCTTTGCTTCTTTTGCTTCTAATACTTCCAAGCCATTGCCTAGACGTACATCCACCCTATCACCAAGTTCAAAGTGTCTAACCGTATCTTTCGCACTTTGAAAGGGGCCTTCGTTTACCTCGCCAGCTATTGCTTTGGCTGTTTTATCTTTTTGACATACAAAGCACGGTAAATAAGCGTGATCTGAACCGATATCTGCAAAGTATGCACGCTTTGGAAGAAACGAGGCTACTCGTTTTAATCGTTTCGATATATTAAACTGCGTCATCGTATCGCCACTTTCATTCGTTTTATCGGTTAAAAAGAAAAGCTTTCTGTTTAACAGCAGAAAGCTTCGCTTTTTACGTATATCATTGTTTTTCTATTACTTTTTCTCAGCCAGCCACTTTGCTAAAACCTCTGCTTCAGCATCTGTAGCCATTCCAGGAGGCATTTGTCCCTGACCATTTTTTATCACATTTTGTATTTCCTCTTGTGACAATTCACTTCCAACTTTAGTCAGATCAGGCCCCATTCCACCTGATAAATCGGCACCGTGACAGCTAGCACAGTTTGTTTCAAAAATAGCTTCAGGATCATCAGTAGTTTCGCCCTCTTGTGCCTCTTCAGCTTGTTCTCCGCCGCCTTCTTCGGCTTGTTGAATGTCTTTACGTTGATCTAATCCAATAAATGCAATAACTATTACGGCAAGTATCCCGACAAGAGCAATTAGTGCATATGGGATAACCGGGTTTCTTTTCATTGCGTTTCCTCCTTATGTAATCCCCATAATTCTTATTCGCTGTAAAAGACTATATTTATTTTACTTGAAAAAGCGATTTCTTTAAAGAGTTTAGGTGTGAAAATTTTATAAAACTATATAAATACATGTAAATACTAGAGCTAAAATACCAGTAATAAGTAAATAATTTATCTTTTTATAGAAACCTATTACAACCCAAAACAGGAAATTTATAAAAACGATAATTATCAATCCGAAATCATGCAGGTAAGCTTTACTAACTAAAACAGATATAAATAATGCTATCAAGAGACTATTCATTAAGGCTAAATGATACTTTAACGTCCATTTAGGTTTCAAGTAAACGTACATCCAAATAGAATAACCCAAAAAAAGAATTAACATACTCAGTTGCAAAATAATTTGAAATTGCGTAAAATAAATAACAAGCAATGAAAACGGTATCATCATCGACAGAAGTAATGTTTGAATGGTATCGATAAATCGATTTTGGCCTATAACTGAAGGCTCTATTTGCTCGTCACCATTTGAATATAGTGCTAACAGAAAGTCGCAATAAACGACTGGCAGCATTTTATGCTGCTTCCAATAATGAATTTCATCCATAATAATTTGTTTTCGTTCTTCCAAAATCGGTCACTCCGATATCGACATCACTATATTAGTCTTGTAGTACTTGAATAGGAAAAGTCATTGGACAACATTGTTGTCCAATGACAAAACATTTATTAATCAAGAAAGTCCTTTAATCGTTTGCTTCTACTCGGATGTCTTAACTTACGAAGTGCCTTAGCTTCTATTTGACGAATTCTTTCCCGTGTCACACCAAACACTTTTCCAACTTCTTCTAAGGTTCTTGTTCGCCCATCATCTAGACCGAAGCGCAAACGTAGCACATTTTCTTCACGATCTGTCAGTGTATCTAAAACATCCTCTAATTGTTCCTTTAAAAGTTCATATGCAGCATGATCTGAAGGAGAGACAGCCTCTTGGTCTTCAATGAAATCCCCTAAATGGGAATCATCTTCTTCACCTATAGGTGTTTCCAACGAAACAGGCTCTTGCGCGATTTTTAATATATCACGTACCTTGTCAGGAGAAAGCTCCATTTCTTCTCCAATTTCTTCTGGTGTGGGCTCTCTACCTAAATCTTGAAGCAATTGTCTTTGTACGCGAATCAATTTATTAATTGTCTCTACCATATGAACTGGTATTCGAATTGTTCTTGCTTGATCCGCAATTGCACGAGTTATTGCTTGACGAATCCACCAAGTAGCATACGTACTAAATTTAAAACCTTTTCGGTAATCAAATTTTTCGACTGCTTTAATTAATCCCATGTTACCTTCTTGGATTAGATCGAGAAATAGCATTCCTCTTCCTACATACCGTTTCGCAATACTTACGACTAGTCGAAGGTTTGCTTCAGCAAGTCTTCGCTTAGCCTCCTCATCACCTTTCTCAATACGAGTAGCAAGATCGATTTCTTCTGCTGCAGATAATAAATCAACTCGACCTATTTCTTTAAGGTACATACGAACAGGGTCATTTATTTTGATACCAAGCGGGACACTTAGATCATTTAAATTAAATTCTTCTTCTTTTGCAATTTGTTGCATATTAGGATCTTCTTCCGATTCTCCAATTACCTCGACACCTTGTTCTCCTAGGTACTCATAAAATTCATCCATTTGGTCTGATTCTATAACAAAATTAGATAGACGATCAGCTATCTCTTCGTAAGCAAGTACACCGCGCTTTTTACCCATTTCTAACAGCTGATCTTTAGCTTGTTCTAATGTTAGTTCAGGTTCATTTTCTTTTGTTTGTGAAGGCTTGTTATCGGCCATGAGTCCCCCTCCTTCCAGACTACGTAAATTCAATTCATATTTTTTGACTGCTTATTTATTTCAATAATCTGCATTGCTATTTGTGCAGCTTTTATTGGATCCTGTTGTTGTTCTGCTCGCTTTTGTTGATCTTTAAGCGTTTTTATCGCATCCATATCACTTTTTTTTGTTTGTATTATTCGAATGTAATCATTTATTTCCTTATCACTAATATCATCCTGTAACGGGATCATAGCTATTTCAGTAATCTCTTGCTGAAGCTTTGGTTCAGTGATTTTCTCTAAAAACAAGCTAACATCTGGGTCATTTCCTTCTTCGTAAAAAGCATATAAATAAGTAGCGATAATCTTATGGGAATCTATATTAAAGCCTGCTCCTATTTCTGTTTGAACCTTATCAGTTATGACGACATCTTGGAGCATATATGATAGAAGCTGTCTTTCTGCATTATGGAAAGCTGGTAATAATTTGGATTTCCGAACATTCCATTCTCTACTACTAGTAGTATATCTGTTCTTCTGACGATTATCCTTATTTGACCCAAACTTTTCTCGGTAGCCTGAAATTTCATTTGACAGGGTATCCATCGATATATTATATTCATTACTTAACTCTTTTAGATAATATTCCCGTTCAATTGAGCTATCAATCATAGCAAGTTGTTTTAATACTTCTTCTATATAATGAAGTCGATCTCCTTCATTATTCATATTATAATCTTTCATTAAATACCGCATATAAAAGCTTATAAAGGTATCACTTGCTTTAATAACCTCATTTTCAAATTTTTCTCCACCATACTTCTCAATAAAATTGTCAGGGTCCATATTATGTTGTAGATGTGCTATTTTTACTTCACAACCGACATCGCGTAATAAAACGGCTGCTTTATAAGCAGCATCTAACCCTGCACGATCCCCATCATAACAAATAACAACTGTATCTACATAGCGGTTCAAAAGTTTTGCTTGATACTCCGTCAATGCTGTACCAAGTGTAGCTATTACATTTTTGATACCCGCCTGATATGCAGCAATTATGTCCATTTGCCCTTCAAATAAAATGGCTGCATTTTTTTTTCGAATATGCTTTTTGGCTAAGTCAAAATTATAAAGAATCTTCCCTTTATGAAATAATTCACTTTCAGGGCTATTCATATACTTAGGCTTCTGATCTCCAAGAGCTCGACCACCAAAAGCAACCGTCTTCCCTAAATGATTCCGGATTGGAAAAATAACTCTTCCTCTAAAACGGTCACTTACTTGATTGTCATCCTGTTGGGTAATTAAACCAGCTTTGACCAGTAACTGCTGATGATATCCTTTTTTATGAAGGAATTCAGCTGTAAAATTCTTTACATTAGGAGCAAATCCAAGTTGAAATTCATCAATAGCCTCATCATTGACACCCCGATTCTTTAAATAGCTATAGCCTTCCTTACCATCTTTTGTAAATCGCAACAAATGATGATAAAGCTTAGTTAACCATTCGTGTGCAGATAGTATATCTTGGGTCTCTTGTGACAAAGTGCTTACTGATTTGTTTGTTTCTGGTAATTGAATTCCACTTCTATCCGCCAAAAATTGTAATGCTTCATAAAATGAATAGTTTTCCATTTCCATTAGAAATGTTATCACATTGCCACCTTTTCCACATCCAAAACAGTGGAAAATTTGCTTTTCCTGTGTAACAGAAAAGGAAGGTGTTTTCTCTCCATGAAACGGACAAAGACCAAAATAGTTTCTACCTTGTTTTTTTAATTGAATATATTCCCCGATAATGTCTACAATATCATTTGCTTTACGAATTTCTTCAATTACATGTTCAGGAATTTGATTGGACATAAAATCACCATGCTAAGTTAATATTCGTCTTTCATTAAAAAAATCCTTCATTTTTCGACAATATTTTTTTGAAATACCGAAAAAAATTCCTTCTTTTTATAAAAATAATCTGTGAAGGATATCTAAAAGCTGATTTACTTCATTTATATAAAAAGCAGGTCACAAAAATTCAAAAAGCAAAGACATTCATTCAATAACACAAGCTCACAGTATACATACTTCTACATTTGTCACTTAAATTCCTTCTTAAAATGTAAGGTTTATTAAATAACAATGATAGAAATATATCTTCTGTATGCTATATCATTACACAAAGAGACATTATAATATACTTTCACAAAAAATGCTATCAAATCGTCTCTAGTTTTATATTATTCCCAGTAGTTTTTCTTCCTAACCGTGAAAAAACATTCTACATATTCATATAGAATGTTTTTCTATTCGATTAGATTGGCCACTTACTAGTTTTGAATAATCTGCATGATACTATTAGCCGTTTCTTCTACGGCCTTGTTAGAAACATCAATTACATTACATCCAATCTTATTAACCACTTTATCAAAATAGTCTAATTCTTTATAAATCCGTTCCATATTTGCGTAAGTAGCTTGATCGCCAAGGCCTAATGCCTTTAATCTTTCTTTCCGGATTTCATTAAGTTTCTCAGGACTAATACGCAAACCAATACACTTAGCAGGATCGACATCAAACAACTCTTCAGGCGGATCCACCTCAGGAACAATGGGAACATTAGCCACTTTCAAGCGTTTGTGGGCTAGAAATTGAGAAAGTGGCGTTTTCGATGTCCGAGAAACACCGATTAGTATGATATCTGCACGTGATATTCCCCTGGTGTCACGACCATCATCATATTTCACAGCAAATTCAATGGCTTCTACACGTTTAAAGTAGTCTTCATCTAATTTATGGACTAATCCAGCTTCAAACCGGGGTGTTCGTTCAAATACTCTTTCCATTGCTTTTAACATCGGTCCCATAATATCGATTGCTTCTAAATTTAGTTGCTTTGATCGTTCATTTACATAGTTTCTTAGAATTGGATCGACAAGGGTGAAGCCAATTAGCCCATTATTTTCTTTAGCAATTTGAAGTACTTCATCAATTGTATCCTTATCTTCCACATATGGAATCCGTTGTATCTTATAATCCCCATTATTAAACTGACTTAAACCTGCTTTAATAACTAACTCAGCTGTTTCACCAACCGAATCAGATAGAACATAGACAATAGGCTGCATGCTCATTCATCTACTCCTTCCCACAAACGTAGCTAAATATGTTCATCTGTAATTAATTCTACGAAAGCCTTCGTAATAGTCGTCTTTGTTATTCTTCCTACCACCTCTAAACCGGAAGCCGTATCTTTAACAACCGGAATACCATCTATTTGCTTATTAATCAAATTTTGGGCTACATCTAAAAGTAAATCTTCTTTTCTGCACACCGTAATGTTTGGCATTCTTGTCATAATTATATGAACCGGTACGGCGTTTAAATCCTGTTTGCCAATACTTGCACGTAATAAATCTTTTCGCGATAATACTCCCGTTAAGCAAGCTTTATCATCAACTACAAAGAGTGTTCCAACATCCTCTAGAAACATAGTAGATATGGCATCGTATACCGATACACTTTCTTTCACAACAATCGGAACATGTTGATACTCATATACTTTAAATTTTTTAATTTGTTCCGTAAGTAGTTCACTTCCGGTCTTTCCTGTGAAAAAGTACCCAACACGAGGACGCGCATCAAGAAATCCTGCCATGGTCAAAATGGCCAAGTCTGGGCGTAGCGTTGCTCTAGTTAAATTTAATCGTTCAGCTATATTTTCACCCGTTATTGGACCATTCTCCTTGACAATTTCAATAATTTCTTCCTGCCTACTCGATAATTCCATCCCTTCACCACCTAAAAACCATGTGACTTATACTATTTCTTCATATTATAGACTAAAAATAGAGAAAAGAGAATTGTCTCGCACGCGTTTATGGATTAAAAGCTTTGTTTCCATTCTACTTTAGTTAAGTCCGCATATTTCTGTATAAGTGAAGCGATACTTGCTAATAGTGCTAAGCGATTATTACGAATCCTTTCATTATCATCCATTACCATATTATGATCAAAGAAATTGTGAATTGGTTCTGCTAGTTGACCTAATAACAATAAATCCCGTTCTGCATCACGTTCTGATTGTTGGTAAGACTGCTCTATCGAGCAAAATTCTTTATACAATGCCTTTTCCGATTCCGTATCAAATAAATTTGTATCTATATGATTAGAATTAGCTTTTTGAGCTAAGTTTAATACGCGTACAAGTGCTTCTTGAATCGCCTTAAACGAAGCGTCTAACCTTTTATTTGATAAGTTATGTGCCTTTGCTAATGCATACGTATACACACCTATTTCTTTGTGAAGTATCGCTTGAATTATATCTTGTTCAATAGATTCTTCTTTAAATAAATATGCTGCTCGATTCGTCAAGAAATCATGAAGGTTACTAAATGCTTTATCCTTATCCAATATT
This sequence comes from uncultured Virgibacillus sp., assembly GCF_947495635.1. Taxonomy (NCBI): domain Bacteria; kingdom Bacillati; phylum Bacillota; class Bacilli; order Caryophanales; family Bacillaceae; genus Virgibacillus; species uncultured Virgibacillus sp. The sequence goes on from NZ_CANMAB010000028.1 coordinate 23,928, forward strand.
TGTATGTGTGATTGTTCCATCACTTCCAGTGCAAGATTTATTAATGTTTCCATAGGAATATTCCACTTATTAGCTTCTATAATACGTAAAATGCCCGTTGCTTGACGACGTAAGCCATATGGATCCTGTGAACCAGAAGGAATTAGTCCAACACCAATACAACCAGCCACCGTATCTAATTTATCGGCAATGCTAATAATCGAACCCTCTATAGTATTCGGTAATTCACCATTTGCCTGCTTAGGTAAGTAGTGTTCACGCACCGCTTGTGCTACAGTCCTAGTTTCACCAAAATATTGAGCGTACTTTTCACCAATTACCCCTTGTAATTCTGTAAACTCATTTACCATATTTGTTGAAAGGTCAAATTTACAGATCGATGCAGCTCGCAGAATATTTTCCTTTTCTTCTATGTGCAGTAGATCTGAAATATGGTTTGCTATTACGACAACACGTTTCACTTTGTCTGTAATTGTTCCTAGTTTTTCCTGAAAGACAACTCGATTTAATTTTTCATTATAAAAATCTATAGAATGCTTTAAATCCTCATTATAGAAGAACTCGGCATCGGACAAACGAGCACGTAGTACCTTCTCATTTCCTTTTATTACGGTATTTAATGCATCGTCATTTCCATTTCTAATCCCGACAAAGTAAGGAAGTAGCTCACCTGTATTTGATTTTACTGGAAAATAACGCTGATGCTCTTTCATGGAAGTAATTAATACTTCTTCTGGGAGTTTCAAAAATTGTTTTTCATAAGCGCCCAGAAAAGCTTGTGGGTATTCAACTAAATTACGCACCTCATCAAGTAATTGTTTATCCACCGGTATTTGAATACTATGACTTTTCTCTAACGTATGAATCCCCTCTAAAATTAAATCTTCACGCCGTTTTGGATTAACAATTACAAATTGATCCAATAACGTATCCTCATAGTTCAAAGGATTATTCAAATCAATTTTATCACCAAGAAACCGATGCCCGTAAGTTGTTTTACCACTTTTCACACCAGCAACCTCAAAAGGGATCACCGTGCCGCCAAGTAAAGCCACAAGCCAACGAATGGGACGCGCATATCTCATAGATTGTGTACCCCAACGCATGTTTTTCCCGAATGTAATGGATTCAACAATTTTGTGAAATTCAGGTAATAGTGTAATGGTTTGCTTACCTTCAATATGCTTTTCTACAAAAATATAGTTTGTACCGTTAATTTCTTTACTATAAATGTCGTCTACAGTTTTCCCCTGACCTTTTGTAAAGCCAATTGCAGCTTTTGACCAATTACCGTCTGCAGCTTTTGCAATCTTTTCAGCTGGTCCTTTTACTTCCTCTTCTATTGTTGTTTGCTCTTCCGCTATGCCTTTAATTAGTACAGCAAGACGTCTAGGAGTAGAATAGGAAACAACACTTTCAAATGTAATGCGTAATTCTTGTAGCCAGGATTCGGTTTTTTCTTTAAGCTGTAACTCTGCATCGTCAACAAACCGAGCCGGAAGTTCCTCCACACCTATTTCGAATAAAGCATTTTTTGCCATTTACTGTTCCTCCTTTTTCAGCATAGGAAAACCAAGTCTTTCTCTTTCTTCTACATATGCTTTTGCAATATTTCTAGCTAGATTACGGATTCTACCTATATAGCCAGTTCGCTCTGTTACAGAGATAACACCTTTTGCATCCAATAAATTAAATGTATGCGAGCATTTTAATACATAATCATATGCTGGAAAAACTAAGCCTTTTTCCATTGTCTCCTTTGCTTCCTTTTCATACTTAGTAAATAGATCAAATAACATTTCCGTATTAGATGCCTCAAAAGTATATTTAGAATGCTCATATTCTGGTTGATAAAAGATATCCCTTACAGTAACACCAGGTGTCCATTCTAAATCGAACACATTTTCTTCATCTTGAATATAGGATGCTAACCGCTCTATACCATAGGTAAGCTCAACAGCCACTGGGTTTGCTTCTAAACCACCGATCTGTTGAAAATAAGTGAATTGAGTAATTTCCATGCCATCTAACCAAACTTCCCAACCCAATCCAGCTGCTCCAAGTGTTGGATTCTCCCAATTATCCTCCACGAAACGAATATCATGTTCTAGAGGATTAATTCCTAGTTTCTTTAAAGATTCAAGATATAGCTCTTGAACATTGTTTGGAGAAGGCTTCATGATTACTTGAAATTGATGATGCTGATAAAGTCGATTTGGGTTATCCCCATAACGACCGTCCGCAGGTCTTCTTGACGGTTCTACATAAGCAACATTCCATGGTTCAGGACCGAGACTACGCAGCAGTGTCATTGGCGACATGGTACCTGCACCTTTTTCAACATCATAAGCTTGCATAATAATACAGTTTTGTTCAGACCAATGCTTTTGTAATGTTAATATCATTTCCTGAATATTCATCTTCACATATCCTCCATCTTGATATTAGTTAAGTAAAAGACAAAATCCCCGTCCCTATGTCTTTTTTATTAGACATAGGGACGGGGATAGGCCGCGGTTCCACCCTATTTGCTCATCACGAAAATGAGCCACTTTATTATAATCGCTCAGAAGCGCCCTTCCAATTTGCTTTATGATCCAGCTTTCACTATTCTGGATTCGCTTTACATAAATACAAAAAGTACTCCTCTTCATCACAGCAATACTTATTATAATTTATGTACAAATAATACGCTACATTACTGGTTCATGTCAACTTATTTTAATAAATCAATCTGCTTCAAAAATTTCTTTGATTTGATATAATACCCTCCATAATAATCATAATATGCATCTAATAATTGGCGCAATAATTGTTGATTTTCCTTTTTTACAGAAATATTTCCAACTCGCTGTAAATTAACCGTTGCGAATATACGTAATAGCTTTGCTAACAATTCCGATAATTGAATTGCCTCGCGGTCCATACTTCTACAATGGTGACATAATATCCCGCCCTCCGCAATCGAAAATACAAAAGGTGGTGTGTTACCACCACAATTACTGCAACGATCTAATGTAGGCGCAAAACCACCTTTACCGTAAAGCTTTAATTCATACATCATTGTTGGTATATTTACATCATCATTCTTTTCTATCCATTTCATTGTCTCAAAAAGCTGTTCAAAGATAAATGTATCAGGATCCTTGTCGTCTGATAATTTGTCTGTTAATTCCACAATATACGCAGCATATGCTGTTTTTATAATATCCTCACGTATCGATCGAAAAGAGTGTATGATTTCTCCTTGTTGAATCGTGCTCAACCCAGTTTGAATATAAACAAAAAACTCCGCATAAATGAATGGCTGCGTAACTGCAGCCATTCTACTTTTGGTTTTCTTTGCACCTCTCGCAATTGCAGAAAACTTCCCTATCTTTTTACTATATATCGTAACTATTTTATGTGTTTCCCCATAATCCTGTGTTTTTAAAACAAGTCCTTTTATTTTTTCCAACACGTAGCTTCACCTTTCTTACCTAACAAAGGGAATAGCTTGACCCTACGATTTTCTTCATAAAATTACTTTATAAATTGGTATCTAATGGAGTAACCGTTTGTTCATCATGCTGAGCTCGATCATCTGGATACTGTTCATTTTCCATCTCTTTCATTAATAAATAGGTTTCAATGTTTCCCGTTTGACTGAATACTTTCCACGTAAATTCGATCACAAGAAACCCCACCTTTCTTTAATGTTTGAAAATGTAACTTATTAATTAGAATGACCACTAAACTCAAAACAATTAGTATAAAAATTTACCATGTTTAATATTCATCACTTCGAAAACCGTATTCATGAAGCTGACTTTGTTTGTTTCGCCAATCTTTTTTAACCTTTACCCACAGCTCTAAATACACCTTAAATCCTAATAACGCTTCTATATCTTGTCGAGCCGATTTTCCGATATTTTTTAACATATTCCCTTGCTTGCCAATTAATATACCCTTTTGTGTCTTTCTTTCAGTCACAATTGTAGCCTGTATAAATATGGAGTCAGAATCTCTTTTCTCTATATTTTCTAACATAACGGCGATGGAATGTGGAACCTCTTCTCTGGTCAATTGTAATACTTTCTCTCTAATTAATTCGCCAATGATAAACCGTTCAGGATGATCTGTAACTTGATCTTCTGGATAATACTGTGGACCTTCAGGTAAATGCTCTTTCAATACGTTTAGCATATGATCAACATTGTTTCCTTGCAATGCTGAGATCGGAATAATTTCAGAAAAATCAAGCTTCTCCTTATATTGATCAATTAAAGGAAACAGGTCATCTGGATGAACAAGATCAATCTTATTTATGATCAAATATACTGGCCTTTTTATTTTCTGTAAACGATCTAGGATGTATTGATCACCTTTTCCATAGCCTTCACTCGCATTAATCATAAATAAGACAGCATCCACTTCATTTAACGTATTCTCTGCCGTTTGAACCATAAAATCTCCTAATCGATGTTTTGGTTTATGAATACCTGGTGTATCAATAAATATCATTTGTGCGTCTTGTTGTGTTAAAACTCCTTGGATCTTGTTTCTAGTAGTTTGTGGTTTATCACTCATAATGGCGATTTTTTGGCCTATTACCCTATTCATAAATGTGGATTTCCCTACATTTGGTCTACCAATAATTGCTATAAATCCAGATTTAAATTTATTCTCCATGCTGTTGCCTCCGCGACGTATTCAATATGTTTTATTCATATCATACTACAAATTGGCTCTAGTTTCATGTAATCGACAAAAGCTTTAAAAACTTTTGGTTGTTCTATATAATCCTGCATATCTCCAGACAAAATTTTTACCTTAACAGAAACGGAAGTCTGGATGAGCTATGAGAATGGAAACAAATAAAAAAAAGAGAGCCACGCGACTCTCTAAAATAATACTAATTTTGGTGCAAAAATAATCAATCCTATTCCTGCAGCTGTAATAGCAGAAATAAGAACGGCACCAGCAGCCATATCCTTTATTTGCTTAGCAATTGGATGGATATCGGGTTTCAGATAATCCATCATACTTTCCATTGCACTATTTATCAATTCAGCAGTTAACACCAAGCCTATAGCTAAAAGTATGAACATCCATTCGAACGAAGAAAGCCGACAAATAAAGCCTGCTACTATAACAAGAGATGCAGAAACGAGATGCAGTCGAAAATTGCGTTCATGCTTAATAACATGCATTATTCCGTTCCAGGCATAAGAGAAGCCTATCGATTTCTTATTATCTTTCAATTCCAAACTCACCTAGTATGAGATCTTGTTTGGCAAACATGTTTTTTTCATCCTGTTTAGTCATATGATCATAGCCTAACAGGTGAAGAAAGCCATGAACGGACAAGAAGCCTAATTCTCTTTCAAGGGAATGGTTATACTCATCAGCTTGCTCTCTTGCTTTGTCGATCGAAATAACAATATCACCAAGTAATAACGGAAGGTCCTCATCGATAATATCTATTTCGCCTTCTCCAGCCTCCTGCATGGCAAAAGATATTACATCTGTTGGTACATTTTTTTGCCGGTAATTACGATTTATTTCTTGAATTTCTTTATTACTTACAAAATTAATGGAAAGCTCCGCTTCTTGACTAACGCCTTCTTTTTTAGCTGCGTAGGTAATTAACCGCTGTATCATATCAATATAATCACTTGGAACAGAATTTGTCTGATCATGAAAATCAATATACATCTATTTTGCCTCCTTTACCGGATATTGAATACGAGAGTGAAAAATTCCTTTCAAGGTATTGCACGTTATACGTTGGATTGTATGAAGTTCCTTTAACGTAAGTGGACATTCATCAAGCTGACCATCTGTCATTTTATTATTTATTATAGACGCTACTATTTCTTCTATTTTTTCTTCTGTTGGCTCTTTTAATGAGCGAACTGCTGCTTCTACTGAATCACAAATACTAATAATTGCAGCTTCTTTTGTCTGTGGTTTTGGACCTGGATAACGAAACTGCTCTTCTGTTACCTGCTTCCCTGCATCTTTTGCTTTATAATAAAAGTATGTTAACAGGGATGTACCGTGATGTTGTTTCGCTATATCTATAATCTCCTTTGGTAAACGATGTTGTTTTAACATCTGTGCACCATCGTATGGATGACTAATGATGATCTCCGCGCTCTCCTCCGGTGCGATAACATCATGAGGATTTTTTATTGCCAATTGATTTTCAATAAAATAATGCGGGCGTACTGTCTTCCCAAGATCATGATAATATGCTCCAACTCTAGCTAGTAACCCATTAGCGCCAATTGCCTCGCACGCTGTTTCACTTAGATTAGCAACCATGATGGAATGATGATATGTTCCCGGTGCTTCCGTTAAAAGCTTCTTCAAAAGCGGATGATTGGGACTTGAAAGCTGTAATAGCTTTATGTCTGATAATATTCCCAATGATGTCTCAAAAAATGGTAATAAGCCCATCGTAAGAACTGCCGATAAAAAGGCAGATGCCGCAGCAAAAGACGATTGAATAAATATATCTGTTAAGACATATTTTTCAAATGATAGAAATATAAATAGTACTACAATCATTATATTTACAATACCCATCCCAATACCAGCTTTTAATATAGCTAGACGATCCTTGACATTCATAAGAAAAAAAACTGCTGCTAATTGAGATAGAAAGAAATATATACCAGCCTCTACATTTAAGGATCCAGGTATTTGGCTATTAAAAATAACACTACCTAATATCGCATACAATCCACTAAAAACAATGGCAGTACGTTCATGAATCAATTGTTTGAGTAGTAATGAACCTGTTGCAATTGGCATTACATAAAACAGCTGGTTCACTTGCGTCGTAAACATGCTAACAATTTTCATTAAAGCGATGACGATTACACTTATTAATAGTATCGAGATGATTTTACCTCGATCTAAACGATAGTTTTTCGCAACCCAATTCATTTCATGTACGACAATCGTACAAAGTAACAAAATTAATAACGCCAATCCAATGCCAGGGAATAAATTCCTCTCTTTATCAAGCACACCAACAAGTTTTAACTTCTCATATATTTCATTTGTTATAATTTGTTCCTCTCGAACAATAATTTCCCCTGCCCTAATAACTACTGGCTCTACGCTACTTGCCGCTTCCTTTCTAGCAGTAGATGTTTTATCTACATCAAAGAATGAGTTCTCAACAACAGCGAACTCACTTAATTTTGTTAAAACGTCTTTAAGATCCGCGTCTAACTCCGTATACTTTATATTCTGTTTTATGGATGTGATCGCGCTTTGCGTATTCTCCGTCCGAACTCCGTTATTCATTACCTTTGTTAATGACTCAACAAATAACTTTCTTCCCTTATTACGTTCTTCCTTAGGAATTTCTACTAATTGAGAAAGCGAATTATCACTTACTCGCTCTGTAATTTCAGGAGATAATATCTGTTTCAAGCGTTGAACTTTCTCCTGATTCGACAGTGGCTGCTTATGACTATCATCTTTACTATCTTCCTTTTTTGATTCTTCCTCAATCTTAGAAATTGCATCAAATATCTCATTTGTATAAGCAATGCGCTCTTTCGTAATTTCTTGATTAATATTATATCTATCTTCTACCGCTTGAACAGTCTCTCTTGTTTTACGTTCTGTCTCTTGTTCATTTTCAATAGTTACGGGTGAACGAATTGTTTCTTTAGCTCTACTAAATCTTTCAATATCATATGTTTCTGTATGTACGTTTTTAATCGTTAACGCAAAAATAAATAAACCTAATAAAATAGCTGCTATTATAATCATGAACCATTTATTGTATCGTTTAATTAACCAGTTATCATCGAACTTAAAACGATTCTTAAACAAGTGCTTTCCCCCCCCTTTAACTAGGAAAATACAGAAATAAGACCCAGTAAAGGGGTCTTACCTATCCAATCATTTACTTATCTTTTTCGTACGCATTGATAATTCGCTGAACTAATGGGTGTCTTACTACATCTGTCTGTTCTAAATATACAAACCCTATTCCTTTTACACCATTTAGCAGCTTACTAGCTGTAAATAATCCAGATTGAACACCTTTGGGCAAGTCAATTTGTGTAATATCTCCAGTGATTACCATTTTTGAACCAAATCCTAAGCGGGTTAAAAACATTTTCATTTGTTCAGGCGTCGTATTTTGAGCCTCGTCTAAAATAACAAAAGCATCATCCAATGTTCTTCCCCTCATATAGGCTAATGGAGCTATTTCAATAGTCTCGCGCTCAATCAGTCTAATTGTATGCTCAGCCCCCAATACATCATGCAAGGCATCATATAAAGGTCTTAAATATGGATCTACCTTCTCTTTTAAATCACCTGGTAAGAAGCCTAAGCTCTCTCCTGCTTCAACAGCAGGTCTAGTAAGAATAATCTTTTTCACCAATCCATTTTTTAAAGCATGAACTGCCATAACTACTGCTAAATAGGTTTTTCCTGTCCCTGCTGGCCCAATGCCGAAAACAAGATCATTTGCTTTAATGGCTGAAATGTAACTTCTCTGTCCCAAAGTTTTCACGCGAATAGCCTTGCCCTTCGCATTTTTAGTAATCTCATCTTCAAAGAGCGTTTCGAATTGATTCAACTTCCCTTTTTGTGCTAGATCTACAGCATAGACTACATCTCTTTCGGCTATTTTTAAGCCTTTACGTATAACCGATAACATGGTTAATAAAATGTCTTGAGCAAGGGAAACAGATTGTTGATCTCCAGAAACAAGAACCTGCTCTCCCCTTGTTACGATAGAAATATTAAGAAGTTCCTCCAACTGAATAAGAAATTTATCGTTAGTGCCAAATAATCCTAAAGCTTCATTTGGACTTGTTAGTTGTAAATCAATTTCTGTAAGGTTTTCTGGCATACTTAATCTCCTTGACGTAAAGGTTGTGTTTCGACAATATTCTCTTCTACACTCATATATAAGTTTAGTTTAACTTTACCACGCTCTACAGATTCATGCAAAACTTTTTCTGACAGTATTTGTGCCTCTGGTCCCAACTGTAATCTTAACTCTTCTTTAGCTTGTTTAATCCCTGTTTTAATGGCTTGGTTTTTCGTCCTTTCCTCTTTTTTATACGTTTTTTCGCTGATTAAAGTTTCAATCATTTTAACAGGTAACTCCCATTTTAAAAAACGAATCGGATTTTCTGTTATTTCACGTTGATCATACGTGTATTCAGGTGTTTTAAAACCCCAGATTGGTAATTGAAAGTTGCCAAAACCTAAATAAAACTTCTTCTCTTTATTTCCAGTAAGCTGCTCTGAACTTGCGTTTAATGGAACTGTCACTTTTACTTCATACCAAGTAGTTGCTGTGATTTCTCCATCAGCTGCGACATAATCGACCTTTTTCTCTTCCTTCTTTGCATCATCCTCTTCTGTACTTTTGTCACTCATCTTCCCAGAAACAAGAATATCCCCCGGATGGACATAGTCATTCACCTGCACTTTTGGTACACCACTTGACACATACATTTTCTTTATAATTCCTTTTTTCGAAGCAACTAGATTTCGAGGACCTGGGTTTTCTTCTTCTTTCACTACTACTTTTTCGACACCTTCTAAGAAAAAGGTTGTCCCTTTTTGGTTTATACCTACCCATAATAACTCAGGTACGTCATCTAATAATTGTTGTTGTATTTCTTTTGGCGAATCCAATGAAAATATCCACGTACCAGCATGTATTCCATATTGTTCTAATTGCTTACTGATCTTTTCCTCAATATCTTTTGGAACACCAGTTATCTTAACCTCCCAGAGAATATTGGAGAGAAATAGAATAAGTAACACACTACATATAAATCCTAGTAATAATTCTTTTTTACGTAAGAAACGTCGAATGAAGAATGGGTAACCTTTTCTATTCGTAAATCTAATTTTATAAACTGTTCTGCTTCTTAATTGTTTTACTTGTTTAATATCGCTTAACTTTATATTGCCCTCACATACATCACTTTCAGTCTTTCTTACATTCCAGACACGTATTCCAGAACTTGTACATTGTTGAAAGAAAAGTTCAGGCCTTTTACCAATAACTGAGATGGTAACATAACCAGTTACTACGGATTCTTGTATATGCTTCATGTCCTCCTCCTTTAATGATCTGAAATGAATTTAATATCTCGAATAGTTCCTTCTAGCAATATTTCCTCGGGTAGCATCATTTTTAGTACGAATGATGATCCCGTAATTTGAATATATCCTTTGTTTGCCTTTAATTTAAGTTCCGTATCAGAATATGTTGCCAATCCTTTATGGTTCTCAATGTATACATGTAGTTGACCAATAACTGTAATCCTAGGTAGTTCAAGTACTACATCTGAAGGAAGTGCAAAATATTTTGTTAACCACGGTAGGATACCTTGATGCCATTTCTTCACAATGCAGCCCCCTCTCTCATACATATTTATGAAAATAATCATTAGTTAAGAACAACTACATCATAAAATCCTCCGTTTATATCAGGTTGTCATGATAAAAGATCGCAACACACTAGAAAAACTGAGCAAAATTCGCTCAGTCCTTATCACTAAATGCTCAGATTTACGCTTCCTCTAGTAGCTATTATGGAATAATAGCTACTGCTTGACCACCACTCCGGCTGCCCACTTCCCTTTCCGTGGGGTTTGTCCTTCAGCTAACTTTTTTAGCAAAACCCGCTCAAAAAAGTGGATCTTCAGGTCAAACATTTCCCACAGGAGTTGAAGTGGCCGGCCTTCGCTATTATCAGGCTCTACAACGCTAGCATGAAGTAACACAGCTGCTTTTATACTCACGGATAGCGATTTTCACTTTACCCATTGTAAAAAAAGTCAACCTATTACTTATGACAAGAATTGTTGCACCTTCTCATAGCGGAGACTAATTACGTAGACTCCTGCGGGATTAGCGCGAGCCGAAAATCCACTTTGCAACGTGTTCTTCTTTGCAAAGTTAGTTGAGGCCGTGCCCGCGGAAAGCGAAGTAATTAGTCGGAGCATTGCCAATATACATCAAACATTTCAAAATAACTACTTGGCTTAACGCAGTCATTGCACTGATTTTATACTTTCTTAACTTACAAAAAAGCCATTCACAAGCAACGTTGCTTATGAATGGCTTTGGATAATTATCGTCTTCTTCTTTCAGCAATAACATTTCGATATGGCTTTATCGCTCTCGGTTTCCCTAGAACTTCTGCCATAATAATTCCATTTACTAATCCTTTTCTCGTTAGATTATTAGAAACTTGCTTCTTCAACTGCTTCTGAACTTCCGTAAGCTCATCATCTATTTGTTGAATCTGACCTCTATCAAGAGTCTTAGAATACTTTGTGATATCTAGACTTTCACTTGATTTGTCGGCTCCCATTTGATTAGCTAGTCGTTCCATCTGCTCTTTGTGCTGATCATCAACAGAAATGGTCGACACGGTAGTAGAAGCATTAGTTGAATTAGGTATCGACTGTGTTCGATTTCGGTTAGGAGTCCCACCAGAAGGAGTTGGAGTCGGCTTTGTTCGATTAGGCTGTCTATTTCCCTTCTGGTCATCCTTTTTAGAACCATCTTTTAAAACTCCTATGATCCCTGCTATTATAGCAAAAACAATAAAGAAATTACTAAAAATAGCATCAATTAGGTTGGATAGGGCATCCATCAAACCCCTCCCTTACTTTTAGGATTATTTAGGATCATTTTCGTCATGATTATCTTTAGATAAATTACCTATAGAATCTCGCATATCTGTATCTGCATCAATGTTTTTATAGTTCATGTAGTCCATCACACCTAAGTTTCCTGAACGTAAAGCCTCAGCAAGAGCAAGTGGTACATCTGCTTCTGCTTCCACAACTTTTGCACGCATTTCTTGAACCCGTGCAAGCATTTCTTGTTCTTGAGCAACCGCCATTGCACGACGTTCTTCGGCTTTTGCCTGTGCGATATTTTTATCCGCTTCCGCTTGATCTGTTTGTAGAATCGCTCCAATATTTTTACCGATATCAACATCTGCAATATCGATCGATAAAATTTCAAAAGCGGTACCAGCATCTAAACCACGATTTAATACATTGTGCGAAATAGAATCTGGATTTTCCAGTACTTGTGTGTGTGCTTCTGAGCTACCAATTGTACTAACCACACCTTCACCAACACGAGCAATAACCGTTTCCTCACCAGCACCACCGACTAGTCGATCGATATTAGCCCGCACGGTGATTCTTGCTTTTGCTTTTACTTCAATACCATCCATGGCAATACCTGCAATAAATGGTGTTTCAATAACTTTTGGATTAACACTCATTTGAACTGCTTCTAATACATCACGACCTGCTAAATCAATAGCAGCCCCTCGTTCAAATGGTAATTCGATATTTGCACGATGTGCAGCGATTAAAGCATTCACAACACGGTCTACGTTACCACCAGCTAAATAATGACTCTCCAGCTGATTTGTTTTAACATTTAATCCAGCTTTATGTGCTTTAATTAACGGATTGATAACCCGATTTGGCACAACCCTTCTAAGTCGCATCCCGACTAATTGGAAAATACCCACTTTCACGCCCGCTGCCAGCGCACTAATCCATAGCATTACTGGAATGAATGTAAATAAAATTGCTACAGCAATTAAGATAACCGCAATAATAATTAACGGCATTAGTTCTTGTAAATCCATTATTTTTCCTCCTATAAATCATTTATTATATGCATAGAACTCCATTCAATATAGTTTATCAATTGAATGCAGTCAAACATCCATTAATTAACTTTTCTCACCACGATACGTACACCTTCAACCTTAACAACCTTTACTTTTTGGTTCTCACCAATAAATCCGCCTTCTGAAACTACATCTAGACGCTCATTTTCAAAAACAGCTGTTCCAGCTGGACGTAATGGCGTCACGGTTACACCTTCCAACCCAATTAGCTCTAATCGATTTACAGAGGACACATATCCTTGCTCAGTAGTTGTTTGGTCTTTTAGGATAATATGCCGGAAAATACCTTTATCCATTCCCATTCTTCGAAATAAGATAACGGAAACGACTAGGGTGACTAAAAATGCAATTCCTATACTCATTGACATGTGACCAAGGTCATAGCCGGACAGAAATAATGAACCTATGATTGCGCCAATGCCAAGCAAACCCATAATGCCACCAGGTACAAATATTTCTGCAATAATTAATACAATACCTAGTACAAGTAATATGATTGCCTCCATACCTGCTAAGCCTGCTACAATATGACCATAGAAAAATAATACGAGCGAAACGAGTCCCATTATACCAGGAACACCAAATCCAGGGGAATATAATTCGACTACTAAACCAAGGCTAGCAACAGATAAGAGGATTGGTATAACAACTGGATTTGTTAAAAACCTAGCTATCTCTTCAGATAAAGTAGTCTCCTTCTCAATAATCTTCGCCTCAGATAGACCTAATTCATGAAGTAATTCTACACGATCTTCAATCGTTCCTTCAGAATAACCTACTTCTAAGGCGGAAGAAGGTCCTAAAGTTAAAAATTCACCCTCTCCTGCATCTAATTCTGGCAAATCAATGCTTTTATCCGCCATAGCTGCTGCGTATAATGGGTCTCTTCCTTTTGATTCTGCAGCACTTTTCATAGCAGCAATCCAAGCTGATTGTGCTTTTTGATCAGCTGCATTACCATCGGAGGTGATTACACCACTTGCTCCCATTGTAGCCTGGGGCTTCATATAAATAGAATCCGTATTTAAAGCGATATAAGAACCTGCAGAATAAGCTTGATTCACAACATAAGATGTTGTTGGAATATCTAAATTTTGAAGAAGCTTTGCAATTTGACCTGCGGAATCGACTCTACCACCTGGAGTATCAATTTCAAATATAATATGATCTGCTCCCTCTTCCCTTGCCTCTTCTGTTGCACGAGTGAGAAATGCTTCAAGTCCTCGTTCCACTTCTTTTTCAATAGGTATGACATACACCAATTTACCTTCACCTTTGTCAGCAGCACCTACAGGTACTTGATGGAAAAGTGGAAAGAAAAAAGCGATAAAGAAAACTAAATATGTAAATACTTTCCTAGTAGGCAACCACGATCACCTCCTTATTATGTATAGTTATATATACGAATCATACCTTAATTAGTTTCATTTTTTACGGATTAACTAAATAGTACCATAAAGTGATCTGTTAATGATACTTTAAATATAGCATGAAATAAACAAAGTCATCATCATGAGATATTACAATAAACAGTTCGGAAATTATAGGATGTATATCTGCCTAGCATACTTTCAGTTTGTCCTACAATACGACAGATAACGGAACCACTAAACTGAATGCAAAACTATTACTCTTCGGTTAGCATATAGTTTACATATATGTATTGTCGTTTAAAGTGAAACTTCAATTATTGTAGTTTAGTTTATCCCCAATGATTGATAGTACCACAAGGGAATGACCTTAAGTACTTTGAACGAATCGGACATTTACTGGTAGTTGATCCCCACTACCAATATTGGTTACCCTTTATCGCTTAAAGTGGCGGTCTTATTGCCAGTTATATGCGGGATAATCGAGTAGAGGGAGAAGCTAAGAGCTTCTCGCCCCTCTCACACCACTAGTACATACGGTTCCGTATACGGCGATTCAATTTACATCTCTGTGTGTACTTTTAGATAACGGTCTAAAGCAAAGGGAATACCTCTTTGCCTCCTTTCCTTTCACGTGACGAAGAACACTTCTCTTTTGATTATCCTCTGAGATACGCTCATACTTTTATCATTAATACATCCAGAAGTCTATCCTTCGTGCATTCATGGCGTAGAAACACTATAAATTGTTCAGCCCTTCATGATTTTTTTTCATCACTACTATGGCGTCGGCTGACTTCTCACGATAAACCTTTTTCGACCAGCTTTCTTTTTAGAGGACTCCTCAGCTGTCCGTGAGACCTCTCAGGGTAAGGACAACTATCTTTCCTCTTTTACTCGTCTGATTTACTCTATAGGGTTACGCACATCTTTTGGACTTTGGCTTGTTTGGGAGCCTTGTCCGCCTACAGAGCCTTGGTATCAGATTTCTGTTCGTCGAGCCAAGATTTTGATACACGCTTCCTTCAGCCTTTACCTCACGATAAACACCTTGCGCTTCTCTAGTGGTTGGTTGATGTGTACCCCCACAGTGGACTTTCACCACCTAGATAGTCGCCATGCCTGGCGCACCAAATAACTATCCGCCC
The DNA here is from genome assembly GCF_947495635.1 of uncultured Virgibacillus sp. Taxonomy (NCBI): domain Bacteria; kingdom Bacillati; phylum Bacillota; class Bacilli; order Caryophanales; family Bacillaceae; genus Virgibacillus; species uncultured Virgibacillus sp. The sequence goes on from NZ_CANMAB010000028.1 coordinate 39,158, forward strand.
GTAAAACGGGCGGTTTTAGTTTCGCCCTATAAGGGCACTTTACCAACGAGACCCCTAAAGGGGCTTCTGAATTGACCGTCAACCGTTTATCTTCCTACCTATTTTTAAATGGATCGACGTATTCACGTTTACTCATGTTGTCTCGTAGTCTATCCTCCGATTCTTGTTCACGAATGTATTTTGCCACAGTTTTTTGATTGAGCCCTACTGTACTGACATAGTAACCTTTAGCCCAAAATGTGCGGTTTCCATGATTGTATTTTAAGTTGGCATGTCTA
>NZ_CANMAB010000029.1:0-39424 GCF_947495635.1 uncultured Virgibacillus sp.
CCCACGGAAAGGGAAGTGGGCAGCCGGAGTGGTGGTCAAGCAGTAGCTATTATTCCATAATAGCTACTAGAGGAAGCATAAATCTGAGCATTTAGTTGATACGGACTGAGCGAATTTTGCTCCGTTTTTCTTATGATGGATTCCATAAACACCTGTTTTTATTGGAACAGGAGACTTCACTAAAAGCAAAAGTGTAATCTTTAACGATAGAATAAAAATATGTAGTAAAGGAGATAGTAAAAAGAAAAACAGGTGGGGTAATATGAAAAAATACATGATGCTGACAGTCCTTGTTTTTCTGATTGTTTCTTTTGATATGTTGCCATCCGTTTCAGCGAATGGCTATGGCTGGGGGTATAAGAAGAATAGTGATCATAAGCTCCCTGATATCGGTGAATATCAAGACATGCTTAAAAAATATGGTGCTTATTATGCAGATAACACTGGAGAAAAAACAATTTATCTGACATTTGATAATGGTTATGAACAGGGATACACAGATAATATATTAAATGTATTAAAAAAACAACAAGTACCAGCAACGTTTTTTGTAACGGGTCACTATGTGGAAAGCGAACCAGACTTAGTAAAGCGTATGGTTGATGAGGGACATATCGTAGGAAATCATTCCTATCATCATCCTGATTTCTCTATTATGGATAAAGAGGCAATTAAAGAAGAACTGGAAACATTGGAAGATGCAGTAGCTGAAGTATCTGATCAGAAAGAAATAAAATATCTCCGACCTCCAAGAGGTATGTTTAACGAGAATACATTAAAATGGTCGAAAGAACTAGGCTATATTCATATTTTTTGGTCGTTGGCATTCAAGGACTGGGAGACAAAGAAGCAAAAGGGCTGGAAGTATGCATTCGAACAGACGATGGATCAGGTACATCCTGGTGCAATTATTTTATTGCATACGGTTTCATCGGATAATGCTGAAGCACTTGATCGTATAATTACCGAATTAAAAAAGCAAGGATATCGCTTTAAAAGTTTGGATGATCTTGTCCTAAAGGATCAATTACCAAAAGCAATCTATGGGCTATAAGTCAGCTTAAATAGATATTCTATAAAATACAGTGAATAGAAATGCGAACGTCGGTAGAGAGTAACAGAGGCGATGCTTCGTCGTTAGTAAAGTTACTCAAAGGAGCCTGAACCATTACCCACGAAAATCAGCTGCTTAGAAGAAAGCTGAGACAGACGTTCTATATAAAAATAATAAGATTAGTGGGTAAGGTCATCGACGGGTGATCTTATCCACTCACTAATTAATGTTTCACTTTATCATTGACTTTTGAGGTAGTTATTTTTGTTCCTACTCAAATCGTAACTTAATAATGTTTTATTTATAATTTTCCAAACTTTTGATATACTGATGAAAAGCATACAAGGAGTTGGACATTATGAATAAAGAAGATCTGATTGCTCCATATAATTATAATATTGTCATGGAAATGGAACGTCATGCAAATGACCCAACTAAAGTTGCCTTGATTTGGGAAAATGAAGGTGGAGTTCATAAGGAAATTACATACAGTGAATTAATGCGGAATGTAAATAAAATTGGAAACGCTTTCTTAGAAAGTGGCTTGCAAAAAGGAGACAAAATTCTTGTGATGATACCTCGCTTGGTAAAAGCGTATGAGGTCTATTTAGCAGCTCTTAAAACAGGAATCATTATTATTCCAAGCTCAGAAATGCTGAAGACAAAGGACTTACAGTATCGTGTTACACATGGAGGGGTTCGTGGAGTTGTAAGTTATTATCCGTATGTTGAACAATATTATGGTATTAGCGAATATGATCAGTTACAAAAAATTGTAATTGGTGAGCCTGTGGATGGTTGGCTTTTTCTTGAAGGATTAATGGAAGATGCATCAGATCAATTAGAATTGGCATTAACCTGTAAAGATGATATTGCGTTTTTACCGTATACGTCAGGAACAACTGGCAATCCCAAAGGTGTAGTGCATACACATGGCTGGGGATATGCTCATCTGAAAACAGCTGCAAAAAACTGGTTAGCAATAAACGAAGGAGATAAGGTTTGGGCAACAGCTGGTCCAGGATGGCAGAAATGGGTTTGGAGCCCATTATTATCTGTGTTAGGTTCAGGAGCAACAGGATTTATTTATCATGGAAAATTTGACGCGGAAAAATATCTACAGTTACTGCAGGAACAAGAAATTAATGTACTTTGCTGCACACCTACGGAATACCGAATCATGGCGAAACTCGACAATTTGGAAGAATACGAGCTTCCTGCCTTACATAGTGCTGTTTCGGCTGGTGAGCCATTGAATGTGGAGGTAATCAATACATTTCAGCATTATTTTAATGTAACGGTTCGTGATGGGTATGGACAAACGGAGAACACATTACTACTTGGATTTATGAAGAATATGGATGTGAGACCAGGATCAATGGGAAAACCAACTCCGGGTAATGAGGTCGATATTATTGATGAAAATGGTATTCCCGTTCAAGTTGGGGAGATTGGCGATATTGCAGTAAAGCTCGATTGCCCAGCCTTGTTTCGAGAGTATTATCAAGATACAGAACGGACTTCTATGTCAAGACGTGGCGATTACTATGTGACAGGAGATCAGGCTTCTAAGGATGAGGAAGGTTATTTCTGGTTTGAAGGAAGAAGCGATGATATCATTATTAGTTCAGGATATACAATTGGTCCTTTTGAAGTAGAGGATGCATTGGTTAAGCATCCATCTGTCCAAGAATGTGCTGTTGTAGCAAGTCCCGATGAAATACGGGGGAACATTGTAAAAGCCTTTGTGGTGTTACGTCAATCTCAAGCAATAGGATCAGAGTTAGTCAAGGAGTTGCAAGAGCATGTTAAAACTTTAACTGGTCCATATAAATATCCAAGAGAAATTGAATTTATTGATGAATTACCAAAGACTACTTCTGGGAAAACAAGAAGAGTTGAATTACGTAATCGAGAAAAATTCAAGGTAAATGAATAGAAATGGTTAAAGAGGGCTCATATGCTCTCTTTTTTGTAGTCTAGGAAATTATAAAAGGAGTCAGCTGTCCAGAAACTAGGCGATTTCACGAATCGCCCTTTGATAAGTCATCATTGACTCGCAAGCACTCTCCGCTGGCTCGCTCCAGTCGCTACGTTTCTAATCGGGTGCTTTCGCTTTTGTTCCTTCGCATAGCCATGTTTTATAAACTCATTTATGTGGGAATGTTACTAGTGAGCATCGTAAAAAAAATTAATCAAAATGCTTGAAAGTCAAAAAAGGTCAGAGTATAATAATAGTCAAAGGTCAAATATAGTCAAAGTCAAACTTTTAATGATTACAATAAACATATTTCTAAGGAGGAATGGAAATGCTTTGTCAAAACTGTAAACAAAACGAAGCTAGCATTAATGTTGCAATGAATATCAATAGTCAGCATATGCAAATGCACCTATGTAATGAATGCTTTCGTGAAATCCAAGGGCAAATGATGAATTCCAATGACTTCTTCTCACAATCCCCATTTGAACATATGAATGGTTTTCAAGCGAATGGATCTCCGAAAATGGGGACAAGAACAAAACAAAAAAACGGAAACCGAGGTAATGGATTAATTGATCAGCTTGCAAAAAACGTAACACATGCAGCAAGGGCTGGTTTGATTGATCCGGTAATCGGCAGAGATAAAGAAGTCAAACGAGTTGTTGAAACTTTAAATCGTAGAAATAAAAATAATCCCGTATTAATAGGAGAGCCTGGTGTTGGTAAAACTGCGATTGCAGAAGGCTTGGCACTTAAAATTACAGAAGGAGATGTGCCTACAAAATTAATCAATAAAGAAATTTATATGCTAGATGTGGCATCACTTGTTGCTAATACGGGTGTTCGTGGTCAATTTGAAGAACGTATGAAACAATTAATTAACGAATTACAAGAACGTCAAGATGTTATCTTATTTGTTGATGAAATACACCTATTAGTTGGAGCAGGCACTGCAGAAAGCTCGCAAATGGATGCAGGAAATATTTTAAAACCTGCACTAGCCAGAGGTGAATTACAATTAATTGGTGCTACAACATTAAAAGAATATCGTCAAATTGAGAAAGATGCGGCACTAGAACGTAGATTACAGCCCATCATTGTAAAAGAACCTTCAAGTGAAGAAGCAGTTCAGATATTACAGGGTATTAAGGATCGTTATGAGAAATTCCATGAGGTTCGTTATTCTGATGAAGCTATTCGGGCATTTGTAACACTTTCAAAACGATATATTCAAGATCGTTACTTGCCTGATAAAGCGATTGATTTGATGGATGAAGTTGGTTCACGTTTGAATCTAGCTAATGCTTCGAAAGACTCTGATACAATAAACCAACGATTAGAAGAAATTATTAAAGAGAAAGAAGAAGCTGCTGAAAGAGAAGATTATGAACGTGCTGCAAATTTAAGATATCAAGAAATACAGTTGCAAAAACAACTAGATAAAGCGAAAGATGAAGAACAAATTATCGATGTAGATATTTCCGATATTCAATTGATTGTTGAAGAAAAAACTGGGATACCTGTTACAAAGCTTCAAGCTGATGAACAAGAAAAAATGAAAAACATTGGTGAAAACCTAAGTGCAAAAGTGATTGGACAAGATGTAGCTGTAGATAAAGTTGCCAAAGCGATTCGTCGTAGTCGAGCAGGCTTAAAATCAAATTATCGACCAATTGGTTCTTTCCTTTTCGTTGGACCAACTGGTGTTGGTAAAACAGAACTAACAAAAGCCTTAGCGGAAGAATTATTTGGCTCCAGAGATTCGTTAATCCGTCTTGATATGAGTGAGTATATGGAGAAACATGCTGTATCAAAAATCATTGGTTCACCTCCAGGCTATGTAGGTCATGAAGAAGCGGGTCAATTAACGGAAAAAGTACGTCGCAACCCATACTCCATTATTCTATTAGATGAAATAGAAAAAGCACATCCAGACGTACAAAACATGTTCCTACAAATTATGGAGGACGGTCATTTAACGGATTCGCAAGGAAGAACAGTTAGCTTTAAAGAAACTGTAATTATTATGACGAGCAATGCTGGAACAGGTGTTAAAACAGTGAATGTTGGTTTTAATAGGGAGTCCCATGAATCTGTATCTACGATGGAGAATCTGGGGGCATATTTCAAACCAGAATTTCTTAACCGCTTCGATGCGATTATTCAATTTAACGAACTAACCGAAGAAAACCTAATGCAAATTGTAGATCTTATGCTTGCTGATCTACAAAAAACAATCGAAGAAAATGATCTATCGATTACGATTACAAATGAAGCTAAACAAGAATTGGTTCGACTTGGCTATGACCGCCGTTTTGGCGCAAGACCTTTACGTAGAGTAATCCAAGATAAAATCGAAGATCAATTAACAGACTTAATATTGGAAGATGATAATGTTTCCAATGTAAAAGTAGACGTCTTCGATCAAGAAATTGTAGTGCAAAAGGCGTGAGTTAGATAAATGAAAAGGGGTTGGGACAAAATACAACTTCTTTACTCATAAATACGAATAATCATGTTTGTCAATAGGAAAATCATTGAAGCACCATGAAAAATATACTTGCTTTCGCGGGCACGGCCTCAGCAGCGATATATCGCACGCAGAAAAAGGGTTCTTCTTTTTCAAGGAGTCTCATATTACGGAGCTAATGAATTAGTTTAATCAAATAAACGAGCGATAATTAATTTAAATAATTATCGCTCGTTTTTTATTGTTTCTTAACTACATTTGTCCCAGCCTTCTCTTTGCCACATTTTCTGAAGATAAGTGTGTATTTCTCTTGGCAAACCTTTTATACCCTCTATTCAGCAGGAATAGTTTCCTCATACAACTCCCATAAACTAACATCAATGCTATTCATAATTCCGCTGTTTTTGTAAGAAAATAAACCTATATTAAGTTGAAAAAGAGGATGTCTTTATGATTAAAAGTAAGCTATCAATCGGATTTATTTTTTTTATTGCACTTTTTAATGTTCATATAGTTTCCATACATAGTGAAGGATCTTCGGGTATGCAGATGCATTTTATTGATGTTGGGCAAGGAGACAGTATGCTAATAAAAACGCCAGCAAACAAACATATCTTAATCGATGGAGGTCCACCAGATGCAGGGAAACGAGTAGTGAAATATTTAAAAAAACAGGGTGTGAACAAAATTGATTTGCTTGTAGCAACACATCCTGATGTTGATCACATTGGTGGGTTGCCCTATGTGATGAAGCATATCAAGGTGGCAAAAATATTAGACTCTGGGAAGTTACACACAACACGGATGTATGCAAAATATATACAGGAAATACGAAAACAAGCTATTCCTGTGAAGGTAGCCAAACTACACGAAAAACTATTGGTTGATCCGCTGCTAAGTATCCAGGTATTAAACACATACGGTAAATCAAAAAACAATAACCAATCTTCGATTGCACTGAAGGTTAGCTATAAGGAAGTCGACTTTTTATTAATGAGTGATGTAGAAATGGAACAAGAAAAAGAAATAATGAAAAACATAGAAATAGATGCAGAAATTTTGAAAGTCGCCCATCATGGGTCGAATACAAGTACGTCCCTTAGATTTCTTAAAGCCGTGAGTCCACAAACAGCAATATTAACGTATAGTAAGGAAAATGATTATGGACATCCAGTTAACCGTGTGATAAAGAATCTTTATAAGGTAAATGCAAATATATATTCTACAGGGGCACTTGGTAATTTAGTTATTCGAACAGACGGTGAAGATTATCTCGTATTCCCAGAAAAAGAACCATTTTATAATTTAGATGCAAGTTAGCGATTTACAAATATATACAAAAATGATATCATAATGATATAGAAAGCATGGGGAAGGTGTGTATTATTATGATTCGAGAAAAACAGGCGTGGGTAATTAATGGTTTTATAGGGATTTTACTTATTGCAGCATTAGTAGCTGGAACTGTATTTAGTTTTTTCCAGCAGCAATTCGTACTAGGTGGAATCTGTCTAATTCTTGCGATAACGTTAGGTAGTGGTATTACGTTGGTTCAACCAAATCAAGCCGCAGTTGTTATTTTTCTTGGTAAATATATGGGGAGTATTCGGCGAGAAGGAATTGTAATAACTGTGCCATTTTCAGTACGAAGAACAATTTCACTGCGAGTACGAAATTTTAATAGTAAGCGTTTGAAGGTCAATGATGTGAATGGGAATCCAATTGAAATTGCTGCGGTTATCGTATTTAAAGTCGTCGATAGTGCTAAGGCAGTTTTTGATGTTGATCGTTATGAACAATTTGTTGAAATACAAAGTGAAACAGCTATTCGTGCTGTAGCTACCAAATACCCTTATGATACATTTACAGATGCTGAGCTAACATTAAGAGGTAATGCACAAGAGGTGTCTAATGAATTAACAGCAGAACTTCAGGATCGGTTAAATGTTGCTGGTGTTAAGGTAATCGAAGCCCGTCTAACACATCTTGCTTATTCAACAGAAATAGCTCAGGCGATGCTTCAACGCCAACAAGCAAGTGCGATTATTGCAGCTAGAAAGCAAATCGTAGAAGGTGCCGTAGGAATGGTTCAAGATGCTATTTTACAGCTTGAACAGGATGGTTCCGTTGAGCTCGATGATGAACGTCGTGTAGCAATGGCAAATAATCTACTTGTATCGATTGTTTCTGACCATGGCACACAGCCTGTCGTTAATACAGGAACCCTATATCAATAATTAAAAGAGGGGTAGTATGCCGAAGAAAAAGAGTTTTCCATTGCGGATAGATCCTAAGTTATATGAGATATTGCAGATTTGGGCAAAGGATGAGTTTCGCAGCGTAAATAGTCACGTAGAATATGTCTTACGAGAGGCTGCTAAAAAAGCAGGGAGATTGCCAACAAGCCAAGATAAGAAAATTGGAGAAGATTGATGAGGCTAGGATGAAAGAATTTTAACCATATAAAACCGAAACGTTATCTAAAATATTTTAATTTCGTCCCAGCTTCTTTCAGCTTGTAGAGAAACCACTGAGTTTTCTACAAGCTTTTTTTGTAGTATAGGAAATTACAAAATTGTCCCATGTGGATAAATATAGGCGTGTTGAGTCGCGTCCAGCTCACGACCATAGCATGCCTTTGCAGTTCTTGGGCACCCGTAAAGCTACGTTCTACTCATACGATAAATCCCCTTATCTTCATTAGAAAGTAGATTCAATCCAGTCTTTGAGTAATTAGTGAGAAATATTAAAAGTTAATTCCTAATTTATTTTTAGGCGAGACACCTAATTTTAAATAAATGTATTGACTAATTAAAGATTTAGTTATATGGTTAGTTACATAAGTAATGAACCAAAGAACAAGGTGATGATATGAAAAACAGTTTAGATGAAAGCAAACCTATTTTCTTGCAAATACGAGAACAGCTTGAAGATGCAATCATTAATGAGTCGATAAAGCCAGGGGAACGTGTTCCATCTACTAATGAATTTGCCAACTATTATCAAATTAATCCAGCTACTGCTGCTAAGGGAATTAATGCGCTTGTAGCTGAGGAAATTTTATTTAAACGGCGAGGTGTGGGTATGTTTGTAACAGAAGATGCTAAAGAAATTTTAATAAAAAAAAGAAAACAAACATTTTATGAAAATTACATGCTTCCATTAAAAGCGGAGGCTAAAAAGCTTAGGATAAGTCTGGAGGAATTAAGAGAAATGATAGATAAGGGGGGATACGAATGAAGATTGAAGTTCGTAAAGTAACAAAGCGATACCATCTTGATGAAGCATTAAAGAATGTCTCTTTTACTTTAAAAGGACCAAAAATTTATGGATTGTTAGGCAGAAATGGTGCAGGTAAATCGACCTTCATGGATATTTTAGCAGGGAATATCTTAGCAACTAGTGGCGAGGTATTGATTGATGGTGAAAATCCATTTGATAATCAAACGCTCAGTTCATTGGTTTGCTTAATTAAAGAAGGTAATAATTTTAAAAGGGAGTTAAAGATAAAGGAAGTTATCCGTATCTATGCTTTTTTCTACCCAGAATGGGATCAGCAGCTTGCTGAACAATTACTTCATGAATATAATCTCAAACCTCAGGCAAAGATTAAGACCTTATCAAAAGGAATGGAATCAGCTCTTGGAATAATTGTAGGTTTGGCAAGTAAAGCACCGATTACCATTTTTGATGAACCATATATCGGATTAGATGCAGCAGCACGCAAAAACTTCTATAAACAAATGTTAGAAGAATTCGAAAACGAAAAGCGGATGATTATTTTTTCGACGCATTTAATTGATGAAGTAAGTCTTATGTTTGAAGAAGTACTGATTTTACAAGAGGGACGGCTTGTACTACAAGAATCTGCTGAAGTACTTCGGGAACAAACATGTGCTGTGACGGGAAAAGTGGAGGATGTAGAAGCCTTCATTAAAGGTAAAGAAGTAATTGAAAAGAAACAGTTGGCAGGGATGATGACAGCCTACCTCTTTGGAAGTATGCAAGAGGCTGAAGAACAGGGATTAAAGGTCGAAGGAATTCCAACGCAGGAGCTGATGATCCATCTAACTGAGAAAAAGAGGGGAGCTTAATTAACCATGAATCAGTTAAAGGGACTATTATATTTCTTTTTGGTTGATATTCGTCATTCAATGATGATCTTTTGGACAGTATTATTATCCATATTAGTTGTTTGTATTGCCTTTGGTTTTTATCTCGATGCCATTGATGGGGGAATGATGACTTTTAGTTTAACGGCTCCAATTTATATATATTGTAGTATTTTAGCTTTTAACGTGGTAAAAGAATTTATCCCATTTTCTATTAAATTGGGGGCAACACGAAAGAATATTTTTATTAGCATAGGTATCTTCTTTTTCCTACTAGCTATTACAAAAGCAGTTGTTGCAAGTATTCTACAGGAAGCTATTTCATTTTTTACAAAGGTTATTGGTATTGAAGATTTCTACTTTTTACATCTTGCCTATTTTGTAAATGATACGTGGTATATACGAATAGGAATGGATGTCATGTTAATCTTTTTCTTAATGTCACTTATGTTTATGTTAGGATTGGTTTTTTATAGACATGGATTCTTAGGTGGTGGAATAAGCTTAGGTGTGGCTGCGGTTGTATTATTATTTGGTATTGCTCAGGGCTGGTTGATTGACTTTATTGTAGATCTAGTTGTGCATATTAATATGGTATACTTTCTCCAATTATTCGCAGTTGGATTACTGCTATATCTTGCCTCATTTGCCTTTTTGAAACAAATAACAATTATAAAGGTGCGATAAGGTAGGTGCCAAGCTCCACTTATATTTATAGAAAAGAAGATTCGTTCCAAGCCATCGGCTTTGCTCCGCAATGTGGCGTTCACCGCTGTCTTTCCTTCTACAGGAAATGGAGGAAAGGCAGCGATACATCGCTCTTGTTTATCAAGGAGCTATATATTTTATGAGGTAGAGTAGTGCATTGTTCGTGTAATGAATTAATCGTGTTTGTTATGTTCAATCCCTTTGTTTGACTTGTGTGAACAATGGGGGAACTGCGATAATCCTGATGAAGACGGACAATTTTAGTCTAAGCTATTGGAGAAGAAGACACGGTTTTATGTTAGTGATGTTTCTTTTTAAAACAATAAATAGCTACAGAAAGAATGATTATGATAAGGACAATCGTTGTAAAAGCAGTAGCAATTAATTGGGAGGTAACAGAACCGAGAACAAGCATTTCATGAATATAAGTTGATAAATTAACAGGACTCCACTTTATATGTGTACCAAAAACATTAGTAACAATACTTAAGATTATTGTTGTAAGGATTGTTAAAAATGCAACTAAACCTGGTGTTTGTATAATAGCATTATAAAAAATGGAAATGGTTACAACTAAAGTTAACCAAAGACCGTAATAGAATGTAACAAGTAACATAGATAAAAACTCGATTTCACCGTACAAGCTATTCGTATAATACCAGCTTGCTGTGATACCAAGAAACAAGGAAGTCCAGACAAGCAATAAAAGAGAAAACCATTTTACTAAAATAATCGAACGGTAGGAGATGGGTTTAATAAGAAGCAAATCCATTACACCATTTTTTTGTTCTCCTGCAATGGTTCCCATAGAGATTAGCACAATTAAGAGAACACCAAGACTGGAAAATTGCCCTAAACTCATTAAAAGTATGTCTTGTGGAGCGTACTCAGGAAGTTCTAACACAGTTCCATCCGGTAATCCACCGATTGATTCTAATATCTGAGGAAGATAATAATTAGAGATTGGATCCATAATTGCTAAAAGAAGGAATACGAGTGGTACCCAAATCCATTTCTTGTTTCGCCAATTCTCTAACATCTCTTTTTGAAGTAAAACCTTAGTATGCATTATTCGTTCACCACCTTCATAAACATATCCTCTAAGGACGCACGATGTAATGTGAAATTTGTGAGTGGCCATTGTTCTTTAGAGGCGATTTGCAAAATTTCCTGTCGGGCATTTTGGATATTATGTGCGGTAATCTGAATCGTATCTCTTTCTATATAAACATTTCGTACGGAGGACAAAGTAGAGATTTTATCACGATAAATTGGCAGGTTTTCATGGCATTGAATGGATATCTTGGCTGTTTGATATTTTTGACGTAGGACATGCATTTCTCCTGATTCAATAATTTCTCCCTTTTTAAGCAGCAATAATTCATCGCTAATCTCATCTGCATCGCCTAATATATGAGTAGAAAAAAGAATAGTCATCTGTTGTTTTAACTCTTCCATAAGAGAAAGAACTTCTCGACGTCCAATGGGATCTAAAGAGGAGACTGGTTCATCGAGAACTAATAGCTTTGGTCTATGAATAATTGCTTGAGCTATTCCAAGACGTTGCTTCATCCCTCCAGAATAGTTACCAATTCGTTTGTTTTTTGTATTTGCAATTCCTATTTTTTCCATTAGAAAGGTAGCTCTTTTTACTGATTCTTGCTTAGTAAAACCTTCTAGTTGCCCGCTAAATGTAAGAAATTCCATTCCGGTCATCCAATTATAAAATACAGGATATTGAGGCAAGTACCCAATAAAGCTTCTAGCATCATCGTTTTTTGGTTTGTTTGCAAATTGTATGACACCGGAAGAAGGCTTTAGAAGTCCAGTTAACATTCTTAGAATTGTGGTTTTACCAGCACCGTTCGGCCCGATTAACGCAACGCATTTTTGGGGCGTTAGTGTATAATTAACATTGTTAACAGCTAGCTTATTACTAAATTTCTTGGTTAAATTTGTGATTGTTAATAATGTCATCTATTGTTGCCTCCTCCCGAAAATAAAATATGCAATCGGTCCAATGGTATAAATGAAGATAATAATGAAGAACCACATCCATCTCGGTCCATTCGTCTTTTCGACCTTAGCCCAATCAATAATTGCAATGATTAATAATATTCCTTGTATAACTAGCAACGGAGTAATAACCGCCCAGTTTATGGATTCAAACATTTCCTGCATAGTAACCTATCTCCCTTTTTATATTGCGAGCCATACGATTCCGATCGTGATCAGGACGAACAGGATAACAATAACCCAAGAAAGTGGTCTACCCCAATTCATTGTCCAACCAATTCCAAATCGCTTCTCTAAAAAGATCGTAGGATCGTTTTTATTTACATAAAATTGTCCAAGCTTCCAGTAACGATCATCATCCTTGTCGATTACTTCTACTTGACCTTTGCTTGAAGCTTTAATCCGACTGCCTCCTTGCCCGGTTGTAATGGAAAGGATAATAGCACCGATGGTTAATCCAATACTAATAAGGATAGCTGCACGAATCATTAAAGCTTGCGGTATCGGATACATAAAAGAGAATTGTACAATCGAAAACAGAATGGTTAATAGAATGCCGCCGATAATTGTAAATGCAGACCATCTTCTACGAAATAGTATATTCTGTTGCATAGATTCATTCGGGTTTTCAGCGTTTATTTGCTGCTTAGCTTTACCAATTATTGTATTAACAAAAACGAAAATTAACGTTAAGTAAAGCTGGATAATCGGCATTGCTAACACGGTTCGGTGTGATTTTTCAGCCCAATTAGTAACTTCGCCTTGGAAATTATATTGCATCGGTATTTGTTCAGGGAATTTTGCGTAGGACATCATACTAGCTATGATAGTTGCTATTGCGATAATAATTGAAAAAAGAAACCATGCATTGGAATATCTTAATTTAGATTGGTGAAATTGGGTATGAATGTAAACCTTCTGTGATTTTTCTTGCTTCCAATTAGATAATTTTTTCAACTGTTTCATCTTTATATGGAAAACGTAATAGCTGAGAAAGCTAAGTAGAATAAATACAGAAATGACAATGGCGAGCAGAATTCCAACTGCTGATTCTTCTAAGTCAGTTATCATATCGGTAATAAGAAAAATGCCTGTAGCAAAGGCGCTTAGGAAGCTAATAGCATAAGCATATTGTTTTCTCATTTTTTTAAGCTCTGGGGTATCATACACAGTCTCTGGAATAGATACACCAAAGCTTTCTGTTTTTCTAGTCAAATATGGTACGAAGATAAAAAATATAAACATGGGCACGAGTAAAACGATTAATACTAACGTTATATTATTCATCTAGGATTCACCATCTTTCGTAAATTCTGAATAAATATGTGAACACATGTTAAGAAATTCTTCTTTATTCAAATCTCGACAGATATTCTCAGCAATAATTGGGTGTAGCTCATGCTCCACTTTCGACCTATATTGATCATCTGCTTTTGGTACCCCATCTGGGTTAATGACGACACCCTTTTGACGATGTATATGAAGAAACCCATCTTGTTTAAGTTGCTGATATGCTTTATTGACAGTATGCAAGTTAATTCCGATATCCGCTGCTAACGAGCGAACGGAGGGCAACGTGTCACCAGGACATAATTGTCTTCTAGCAATGCCTTCAATGATTTGTTGAGATAGTTGCAGGTATATTGGATCTTTAGACTCAAAATCTAGTGATATGAACACATTCCATGGCACTCCTTTATATCTGTTATATTTAATGTATAACAGATATAACTTAGTGTCAACGAAAATATAATAGGTTGAGAATCGAAATGTCTCTGAATTCGAGCAATAAGGAATATGTAAAAGTGCTGTTCGAGCTGTGTTATTGTCATCTCAAAGAAACGAGCTACTGAGATCTCGTGAAGATGGATTACTCACAGGGGGTACGGGTTTTTTGGTTGGATAGAAGTAGATATAGCTGATTGTGGAATAGAAAAGAGAACGAAGTAATTTCGTTCTCTTTTATCATATGTTTTTATATTGTTGAATAAGTTCAGCTATCAGTTTATGAATAGAATGTTGCTTCTTAATAGATAATTGTTTCAATTCAAAAATTTCCTTTTTAAATTCAGGATTCGTCATGATGTATTCAACGATTTCAACTGCTTCCTCATCAAATGAGTTAGGAGATGAACTGTAAATCCGTTTAAATTCCTTAAGTAAATCATCACGAAAGGAGTAATTTCCAACTAAATGATCTAGTGATACTTGAAATATTTCGGAAAGTTTTAGTAAAGACATGATATCTGGTGTTACCGAATTATTTTCCCATTTAGCAATAACAGAGCGAGAGATTAAAAGCTTTTCAGCGAGCTCCTTTTGCGTCCAATTATTCTGTTCACGAAGAAATTTAATATTATGTGCAATTTGTTCACGCATGCTACCACACTCGATTGGTTAAATTTAGAAAAAATGAAGCTTTAGTATCTCTCATCCTATCATGTTTATAAAACTTATAATGCTCCATTCTTGTTCTTAAAATACACATATAGTAAAATGTTCTCATATAGATCAATGGAGGGATAGTTAATGATTAGTTGCATGATACTGCACCATTTAACCATCACGAGTCTGACTAAATGTAAAATACTACGTTTTATATTTAAGGATCATGATTTTGAAATTGAAGTTAGGGGTAATAATACTGTTATGGTATTTGTCTATAATGCAGAAAAAATGGAAATATGGCAGGCGGCAATAGCATTTGAGACAACAAACATTATTGTTGGCTATGGGTTTGCGAAGGAAAAATCTGAAGCAAGGATTCAGGCTGAACAAATGATTATAACCTGGTTATCTTTCGTGGAAGAGAAGGAGTTACATCCGCAGCTTTATTATTGAATAGGACTTATGGCATAGAACGTGTGATACATAGCAAAAAAAGCTTGTAGAAATTCTACAAACTTTTTTTGTGTGCGCGGACGAACGAGTAGCACTCGTTTTTCGTGGGGAAAGCGAGCCCTTCACCGAAAATACTCTTATTCATGTTCTAGCTGGCTGAAACGAGTAATGCTTGTTTACGCACATCATCTTTGCTGCACAAACGACAATAACGCTGCCCGTGCAGTTCACGTTCTACTTTCTCTTTTCTCATACGGGAAATTCGCTTACCTTCATTAGAAAGACGGTTTATCGAATCTGTTCTAACGGATATATAACACTACGAGTAATTAAATAAAGCTGTCGAGTTCCTAGGCTCGACAGCCTGTTGAAACCTTTTAGCTTCGGTTTCCTCTCTTAGAGAGCTGATCATATATTTGATCCGCATGCTTGAATTCCTTTTGGTATAAAACCTCTTGCGTTTTAGACAAAAATTTTGCTCTCGTAGATGCACTAATCTGTTTTTTCATGGCAAATCCGTCCTTTTCTTTTTAGTATGGACAAGTAACATATATTTATACACAGAAATCAACCGACTTCTTCTTCAGTGGCTTCCTGAGGGTTTGTAGCAAACTGCTGATACGATAAATATTGTTGCTTCGTTACCACGAATAAATCATAGACTACAGCTTCAAGATTTATCATATGAAAGACTTCCTGATACGTATCGTTAGCCAATGTAACATAAGGTAATTTTGACACAGCCTTTAAGGAACGTATATTTGATTTGCGGACTTTCATGAATACACCCTCAATCGGTGAGCTAGAGAAAATATCATTGAAAAATTGTTCCTTTGCTTGTTTATTATAGCCTTTACCAAAATAAGGCTTCCCGATCCAAGTAGCTAGAAACCCATAGTTTTCCTGGATATCAAATAAATTAATAGTTCCAATTGGATTGCCATACTCGTCTAAAATAGTCCGTGAGATTAATTCTCCTCTTTCTTCTGCTTCCATTGTTTGTTTCGTAATAAAATAGTATTCATCAGTGGTATTTGCTTTGTGCCGAACATAGGGAAAAACAGCTGGATTTACTAATAACTCAAATAATACAGGCACCTCATGTAGATCTCGTGCTTTAAGCATAAAAAATACCCTCCTATTTTCAGGTGGGTATAATGAATAACCAAATGGAAATCCAGTAAGTTTGCCCACCCGCGAATTTTTAGTTAGCTTTCAACAAAAATTCGGGGTGGGAATCGAACCCACTAGAACCGGCATTGCCGGTGGCGCACCATTTGCCTTCCCTATTTAACTAGTATGATTGTCTTGCTATCGTCAACTCTTTCAATTTAAACTTTGTACGTACTATTATTTTACACTGGATTTGATTAAAATGGAATTGTTTTTTGAGAGCAAAAATCGACATACTATTAACGATAAATATGACGTAATGCTTCTGTTAAATATGGAAAGGAATAATGATATCGATGCTCTTCTAATTTATTCGAAATAACGTACTGTCCTTTAGTAATAAGTTGGGACATTTCACCAGTTGCTACATACATAATGGATGAAGGGACGGGTAACCAATATGGGCGTGCTAATGCCTTTGCTAATGTCTTCATGAACACTTTATTTTGCTTTGGATGAGGTGCTGTTACATTTACAGGACCTGCTATTGCTTCGTTATGAATACAGTAATCAATAATACGAACCACATCTTCAATATGAATCCAGGATAGCCATTGCTCACCAGTTCCTATTTTACCCCCAGCAAAAAGCTTTACAGGTAAACTCATAAGAGGAAGTGCCCCTTCTTTTCCTAGGATAACGCCGAATCGAGTATAGATCGTACGTATACCTAATTCTTCTGCTTGCTTCGCAGTTTTTTCCCATTTCACAACTACTTTTGCTAGGAAGTCATCCCCTGCTTGTGTTGTTTTTTCTGAGAACATAAGGTCGTCTGAAATACCATAGTAACCGACTGCTGAACCACTGATAAAAACATCAGGAAGCGTCGATAGTTTTTTAATAAACGTGATTAACCTCTCGGTCGTATGTATTCTACTATCCAATATTTTATTTTTTTTCGTTTCCGTCCAGTATCCAAATAGAGATTCACCAGCTAGATTAACAACTGCTTGAATAGAAGGCAACTCCTCTGGTGGGTAATGATAACCAATGAATGTTGCATCAGCTGTATTCACATACTTCTCAGGTGATCTAGTTAATACGTACGTATGGTGTTGATGAGCATGAAGATGTCTCATTAGTTCCTTTCCAACAAAGCCAGTACCGCCAGTAATTAGAATATTCATTTTGCTTCACCTTCTTCCAAATTAGTTATCTCTATTATATGCGAATATCCTATTTTTTACAGTTCATTTATTCGATCGACCGCTCCTAACAGAAAAAAGCAGATATTTGTCTGTGAAGAATGAGTAATGGACGGATAAAACAACAGGCATGCTGGTTAATGATTTGGTATGATGGAAAAAAGGGGTGCGTGATGATGAGAAAAATTACCCGAATTACGACACAAAAGAAAAATTCTCAACGTTATAATGTTTATGTAAGTGAGGGAGAAAAAGAGTCTTTTGGCTTTGGCATCGATGAAACGATTCTTATCGAATTTCAGCTTCGGAAGGGGATGGAACTGGATGAAGCTACAATAACCGAGCTCCTTAAAAAGGATATCGTTTATAAATCATATCTTCTTGCAATTAATTTCCTAAGCTATCGAATGCGTTCGAGAAAGGAAATTCATGATTACTTGCTTCAAAAAGAAGTTGAACCAGAACATATCTCGATGATCTTAGATCGGTTATCTAATGAAAATCTTATTGATGACCGGCAGTTTGCCGAGATGTTTGTTCGGACAAGGATGAATACATCATCCAAAGGACCAATGATTATAAAGAAAGAACTGATGGAGAAGGGAGTAGCTCCAAAACTTGCTGAAGAAGCAATTCAGTTATATACCTACGAAGCACAATACAAAAAGGTTATTAAATTAGTACAAAAGAAACTTCAACAGAAGAGAAAGGATTCCTTCCGCAAGCAGCTGCAAAACGTACAAGGTACCTTGCAGCAAAAAGGATTTTCACAAGATATTATCCAGACTGTATTAGATGAAAGTAGAGATGGAAAAGATGTGTCGGAAGAATGGACCGCGATTATTTATCAGGGAGAAAAACTTTTAAAAAAGCATTCGCAGAAGCTAACAGGATATGAATTGAAGCAAAAGATAAAAGAAGGCTTATATAGAAAAGGATTTACTTTTGAGTTAATTCATCAGTTTGTTGATGAATATGATAAAGAATCAGATCATTTCTAAAGCATTTTCTTTAGCAGTATGTTTCCATTTCTACTCGGTAATTGGTAGAATGATAAAGGAACGTTGAAAAAAGGATGATTACATTGGCAAACAATTATCGATATAGTGATTACTCACTGGAGCAATTAAGACAAGAAATAGGGAAATTGAAAGAAAAAGCCCAAAGAGCTGAGCAGTTAGGTAATATTTCAGAAGTAGCTGTAAACGAACGAAAAATGCAGGTGGCGCTCGCGTATACACTGAATCCTGAGGATTTTAATGAGCAAGAGACGTATGAATTAAAAAATGATCCGGGCTTTACGTTTAAAATCAATTACATGAATGGTGTGTTTGCCTGGGGCAATCGAATCAATCTTATTGGAGAACTTTATGAAAAGGAAGAGGCTATCCCAATTTCTCTATTGGGTAATAGCGTAAACAAATAAACAGTGTTTCACGGGTCTTCATAAAATAAAATATATGTAATACAAAAATGCCCAAACTAAAATGAATGATTACTGTGGGCACTGGAAATCGGAATCCGCTAAAAGAGCAATTCGGCTCATCAGGCAGATAAAACGTTCGCGCATCGTAGTAAATATTTTAGGTTTAAAGGTAAGGAGCTGACCAGGCGCAGCTCCTTTTAAATCGGACTTTCTTCCACATATAATTTGTTTTGCAGTTTTTTTTCTGAAAAGATCCAGCCCGTATAGGAACTAATTATTTCCATATTTTCGTCAATCTGTACGACTGCAATAAAGGGATAATGTCCTTTTGAGCGGTAGCGTAAATCGATAAATCGGACTTCTGTGAAGTCATCATAGTCGTTTATTTCCCAACGATATACCGGCGAAAAAGATAAAAAGGCAGAGATATTTTTATCTTCTAAAGCAATTTCCATTATTTTTGTATCTGGTAATGGTACTTTATTGAATTCATCAACAATTTCAATATGATTATTTTCAACGCTACCAACATAAAACTTTTGATCTGTTGTTATTGCCACCCGCCAATAGTTTTGTTTAATGGTAGGTGATGTCGCAATTTGCTCAACATCAGGGTAGTGTGCTTTGATCCTCTTAACGATGCTTCTTTTGTCAATATATCGTTTAATATAATAGAGAAAGATAACCGCATAGATGGTAATCCATGTATAGCCTGGATGAGCACCTAATGCCCAAGCGGCTATTCCAGCTATGTGCAAGAAGAAGATATAGGGATCAAAGGTATTAATGAACCCATGTGCTATCCATTTACTTGTGAAAGGGCGATAAGCCTGTGTACCATAAGCATTAAATATATCAACAAATACATGAATAACCACAGCTAAAGCTGTCCATAACCACAAGTGGAAGAAATTCACTTGTGGAACAAACAGATGAATAATATTTGCAATTAATATTCCCCAAATAATTACAGCGGGAATGGAGTGAGTAACTCCTCGATGGTGTCGAATATATGTCGCATTATCTTTTAATTTTAATACAGTATCAAAATCAGGGGCATGAGAACCGGCGATGGTTCCAACAAGTACTGCATTAAATAAAATAGGATCATTGTGAACTACTGGATCTAATGTAGCTAATCCTCCTAGTGCAACACCCATTACAATATGGGTACCAGTATCCATAGATCAGGCCCTCCTTAGGTTGCCTATACTGTTTTCTAGTTTTAATTTGTAAGTTTTCGGTAAAGGGCTATCGTTATGATGTATCATCAATTAAACAATTACGGATTTTGCGATTTTTGTCTGATGTTGACCTCGTAAATCGATGGAATTCGTAGATTTCATATTATTTATTGTACCATACAGGATGTGATTTTATGAGAGATAAAAAACTACAATCTATTGACATTTCAGGATTCCAGAATGATCTAATACATTGGTATCAGAACAATAAGCGTGATCTTCCCTGGCGAAAAGATAAGGATCCATATAAAATTTGGGTTTCAGAAATTATGCTACAGCAAACAAAGGTAGATACAGTTATTCCTTATTTTTATCGATTTATTGAAAAGTTTCCAACTGTCCAAGCACTTGCAGCTGCTGATCAGCAGGATGTTCTAAAAGCTTGGGAAGGGTTAGGATACTATTCCCGCGCAAGGAATTTACAAAACGCTGTTAAGGAAGTTGTAGCTTCATATGATGGAAATGTGCCGGCTAATCCAGAGGATTTAGGAGCCTTAAAAGGCGTGGGCCCGTATACCAAAGGCGCTATCCTATCGATTGCCTTTGATCAACCAGAACCTGCGGTTGATGGCAATGTAATGCGGGTTTTCTCACGGTTATTATTGATCGAGGATGATATTGCACAGCAGCGTACAAAAAAATTATTTGAGTCTTATGTGCGAGAAATGATTGATGAATCAGACCCATCCTCCTTTAATCAGGCAATTATGGAGCTTGGGGCCTTGATATGTACTCCAAAATCACCGGCATGTCTATTATGCCCAGTTCAAGAGCATTGCCAGGCATTTGCTGAGGGTAGGCAAGAAGAATTACCAATTAAAAAGAAAGCAAAGAAACAAAAAACAATACCATATGTTGTGCTCCTAATAAAAAATGAAGAAACAGATACGTTTATCATTGAAAAACGCTCTGATCAAGGATTATTAGCTAATCTTTGGCAATTTCCAATGGTACCAATAAAAGAAATAGGATGGGAACATTTGGAAAGATGGTTCTATAATGAGTACGGTATTACCCTTCAATTGCAGGAAAAGAAAGGGAAGTTAAAGCATGTTTTTTCACATATTATTTGGCAACTTGATATTTATACGGCAACAACGAATATAAGTGTTATGGATGACCACAGATTAAAGGCAGTGGATATGTGTGAGTTAGTCAATTATCCATTTCCAGTTTCCCATCAGAAAATGATGACGTATATCGGTGCTAATCAAATATCACATAATCTTGGCGAGGCTGAGACAAAAGAATGAAGAAACAACGAACGATGATTAGTTGAAATTAATTATCGTTCGTTGTTTGATCAAAATCATTCATTTAGCACCTGAAATAAGCGAGACTCCGGCGTGCCCGCGGAAGGCGAGTATAGTTTCACGGTGCAGCGATGTTACTCCTATTGATAACATGATTATTTGTATTTTGAGTAAGAAGTTGTGTTTTGTCCTAGCCTCGCCTTCTTTTATAGTGTAGGAAATTATAAAAATAGCCCATGTGGAAAAATATGGGCGTGTTGATCCGCGTCCAGCTCCAGCGCCCAGAAACTCGGCGACTTCACGCCCCTACGCTAAGTCATCAGCGGCTCGCAAACTCGCCGTGATTCCTATATCTCCATTGACTCGCTCCAGTCGCTACGATTAATACGGGCGCTTGTGCTTTTTTTATTCTTGTCGGTTATGCATTTCTTTATTAATTTCATGCAGAATGGTTAGGCCCTCAGGGTTAATATATGGTAGCAGCTGAGATAATGCATGCTGAAAGTATACTAATTCTTCCTCATTCCACTTTGTCTTACTCATCATAGATAGCTCTGTAAAGTCTCTCTTCGATGTGGTCATTATTTCAGCCTCCAAAGCAATACTTATCCTTAATATATGTATTTGTTTCGTATCTATTCAATATTGGTAAAAACATCCACACCATGCTTTTTTTACTAAATTAAATTTGGATAAAGAAACGTGTTAGTGGACAAATTAATTATTGCGGAGGTGATATTGATGGCTAAAAAACCGAACAAAACTACTGCAGGTACAAACGTTCAAAAGGTTAAGCAACAAAACCAACAAGCCGCTCAAGGGCAAGGTCAGTATGGTACTGAATTTGGTGCTGAACAAACCAATGCTCAGGAAGTTAAACAGCAAAATCAAAAATCTCAGCAAAACAAAAAGTAACTGCGTCCCCCCAATTATTAAGAGCTCCCTTTCTTTAAGGGGGCTCTTTTATCTTTTGAGCATTTTATGTTCTTGTGTATGGTTCGTAATACTTTATATTTGGACTTATTCCCATTATAATAAATGCATGGTCAGTAACGGATGACAAGAAGAAAGGGAGATTGAATGGTTGCTCCGAAATCGGGAACAAAAATTCAGATACAAAGCTATAAACACAATGGACAACTTCATCGTGTATGGGAAAATAGTCTAGTTTTAAAAGGAACGGAAACAATTGTCATCGGAGCAAATGATAAAACAGAAGTAAAAGAAAGTGATGGAAGAAAGTGGATTACTAGGGAACCGGCAATCTGTTATTTCCATTCCAAATATTGGTTTAATATTATCGGTATGCTTCGAACGGATGGCATTTATTTTTATTGCAATATTAGTTCCCCCTTCATCTTTGAGGAAAATGCGATTAAATATATCGATTATGATTTAGATGTGAAAGTTTATCCCGATATGACATTCGATTTATTAGATGAAGATGAATATGAAGAACATCGAAAGCAAATGAACTATCCGAGGGTGCTTGATCGTATATTGCACCAACAATTGGAATATTTATTACGCTGGGTTAGACAAAAAAAGGGACCGTTTCTTCCTGGATTTGTCGATGAATGGTATGAAAGATATTTAACGTACCGTTAATAAGAAACCTTGTTACAAAGCTTGTAGCAAGGCTTTTGTTTGTAGCTATGATGTTATGCGTATAGAAATGAGAATACTAATGATAAGGAAGTTTCTAGACATGAGTTCGATAAAACAGTACATGAAGTTTGTAAAACCATATAAATGGAAGATTATTTGGACAGTACTTGTGGGAATTGTGAAATTTGGTATACCTTTACTGATGCCGCTTATATTAAAATATGTTATCGACAATATTATTGGTAATGACGGTTTGAATCAAGCTGAAAAGACGTCTCAGTTAATTTGGATAATGGGAATAGCCTTTACGATTTTCGTTATTCTGCGTCCACCCATTGAATATATTCGACAGTATCTAGCGCAATGGGTAGGCAACACCATTCTATTTGATATTCGCGATCGGCTTTTTGATCATATACAAAAGTTAAGTCTAAAGTTCTATTCAAAGACAAAAACCGGAGAAATTATTTCCCGGGTAATACATGATGTCGAACAGACAAAGACTTTTGTCATAACAGGTTTAATGAATATCTGGTTAGATCTTATAACCATTCTGATTGCGATTGGGATTATGCTAACAATGGATATTGGGTTAACGATTGTTTCAATTATTTTATTCCCATTCTTTGGTTTTTCCATAAAATATTTTTATGCACGACTACGCCAGCTAACTCGTGACCGATCCCAAGCTCTTGCGGAGGTACAGGGGCATTTACATGAAAGGGTACAAGGAATGCCAGTCACAAGAAGCTTCGCTTTAGAGGATTACGAACAAGAGCAGTTTGAGTTTAGAAACCGTAACTTTTTGAACAAGGCACTTGATCATACAAATTGGAATGCAAAGACATTTGCAGTAACGAATACCATTACCGATTTAGCACCATTATTGGTAATCGCTTATGCAGGGTATCAAGTAATTCATGGGAATTTAACGATGGGGACCATGGTGGCATTTGTTGGCTATATGGAGCGAGTTTATAGTCCGCTACGACGACTCATTAACTCATCTACGACACTCGTTCAATCCATTGCGTCCATCGATAGAGTTTTTGAACTAATGAATGAAAAATACGATATTGTTGATAAAAAGGATGCTATTGAAGTAGAACATGTAGCAGGGGATGTAATGATTGAGAATGTATCCTTTCAGTATGATGATGAAGAAAATGAAGTATTAAAAAGTATTAGCTTACATGTTCAACAAGGCGAAACAATTGCTTTTGTTGGTATGAGTGGTGGGGGTAAATCAACACTTGTCAGTTTAATACCACGCTTTTATGATGTAACAGCTGGTGCCATAAAAGTAGATGGTATAGATGTTAGAGATATGAAAGTCCGATCGCTTCGAGATAAGATTGGAATGGTTTTACAGGATAATACGTTATTTAGTGAATCTATTGCCATGAATATAAGGATGGGAAAGCCGACTGCTTCTGATAATGAGGTTATCGAAGCAGCAAAGGCCGCGAATGCTCATGAATTTATTCAAAGTCTGCCAAATGGATACGATACTTTAGTAGGAGAACGTGGTGTGAAATTATCGGGTGGACAAAAGCAACGTATTGCAATTGCTCGTGTGTTTTTAAAGAATCCGCCGTTACTAATTTTTGATGAAGCGACATCGGCACTTGACTTGGAAAGTGAGCATACGATTCAAGAAGCGATGGAGCATCTCGCATCTAATCGAACAACATTTATTGTTGCGCACAGGTTAGCTACGATAACGCATGCTGATCGAATTGTTCTTATTGAAGATGGGGAGATCAAGGAAGTTGGCTCGCATGATGAATTAATGAAAATGAAGGGACATTATTATGACCTATACCAAGTGCAGCATCTAGATGATGGGACATTATAGAACAGATGCACATGAGAAATTTTGCATGTGCATCTTTTTTCATAGTCTAGGATATTAAAAAATTTGCCCAATAGTTAAATATGGACGTGTTGAGCCCTGTCTAGCTACAGCGCTCAGAAACTAGGCGTTTTCACGAATCGCTCTACACTAAGTCATCATCCACTTGCAAGCTCACCTTGATTCCTTTATCTCCGTTGACTCGTTCCGTTTCAAATTGGTCGCTTGTTCTTTTGTTCTTAATCTAATTGAGCGAATTGAATGAAAGTTTTTTCATCTTCAATTAATCCACAGGAAGCACACTGTACTCTGTACTTAGGGCCTTGGTATATAGTATGAAAAACTTCTACATTACCATCTTGATAATTATTAATCGTCTCACCTGTAGTTGCATCAATTTTTATCGGCTGAGCAACTTGTTCAATTTTATTAAAACGAGTTTTGTTAGTTTTGCAGTTTGGACAGCGATATGGTTTATTCATAATACCCTCCAAAAAATTGACGTATGCTTAGTTTGTGGCAAAGCAGGAAAAGTATGCATCAACTGATCATTAGAGATATGTTTTGTGAGGAAAAGAAAATTATAGTGGTGAGCCGTCTCCTTCCGTGGACAACGCTTCAGCATCCTTGGTAGCAAAGAACGCTAACAGCGGGATCTTCAGAAGTTGCTTAGAGGAGTATTCGCTTCTTAAAATTCATACTGTCTACGTAGCTTGATAATTAATGTTGGAGGAGGAATACATAAAAAAACTGTTCCACAAGTTTTAGACTTATGGAACAGCTTCTCCATCTTATTTATCTGCCATTTGTTTAAATGCATTTCCTACTGCTTCAATCGTTTCAGCAATGTCCTTTTCCGTATGCTCGGTAGTTAAGAACCATGCTTCATACTTAGATGGTGCAAGATTAATTCCTTGTTCCAGCATCAGTCGGAAGAACGCTGCAAAAGCTTTACCATCACTCGCTTCTGCTTGAGCGTAATTAATGATTTGGCCATCTCCGAAATAAACCGTTAATGCACCGCATAGGCGATTAACAGAGATAGAGATCCCATGGTCACGGGCTTTTTCAAGAATACCTGCTTCAAGTTGTGTACCTAGGGTATCTAATTTTTCATAGACCCCATCTTTTTGCAGGACTTCCAGACAAGCAATACCTGAGGCCATAGATGCAGGATTTCCTGCCATGGTTCCTGCTTGATATGCTGGTCCGAGAGGTGCAACCTGTTCCATAATTTCTTTTCGTCCACCGTATGCACCAATTGGAAGTCCACCACCAATAATTTTACCCATTGCGGTCATATCTGGTTCAATTCCATATAGTTGTTGAGAGCTACCGTATGTAAATCGGAAAGCCGTGATAACTTCATCGTAGATAACAAGAGCACCAGCTTCATGAGTTAGGTCATTAACTGCTTGTAAAAAACCTTCCATTGGTTCAACAATCCCAAAATTACCAACAATCGGTTCAACTAATATGGCAGCAATTTGCTCTCCCCACTTATCTAATGCTTGTTTGAGGGCGTCTATATCATTAAATGGAACCGTAATGACATCTTGAGCTACGGATTCAGGTATTCCAGCTGAATCTGGTGTACCTAAGGTTGCTGGTCCGGAACCTGCTTCTACAAGGACTGCATCAAAATGTCCATGATAACAGCCGGCGAATTTAATGATCTTTGTTCGATTCGTATAAGCACGAGCGACACGTATGGTAGTCATCACTGCTTCTGTTCCAGAATTGACAAAACGAACCTTTTCTAATGATGGAATCGCTTCTTTTAGCATTTTAGCAAACTGATTTTCTAGTCGAGTAGGCGTTCCATATAATACACCAGTCGTAGCTGCATGTGCGATTGCTTTTGCAATATGGGGATGTGCGTGTCCTGTAATAATTGGACCATAAGCTCCTAGATAATCAATATATTTATTACCATCAACGTCCCAAAAATAAGCACCTTGGCCACGTTCCATGTATACCGGTGAACCGCCACCTACTGCTTTATAAGCTCGAGATGGTGAATTCACTCCTCCAACAATATGCTTGAGTGCTTCTTTATGAAGCGCTTCTGATTTAGTAAATTCCATGGTATTGCCTCCTTTGATATTACATGACCTTTTTTAGCTTGGACGTATAAATATTTCGGATGAAAATAAAGTTGAAAAAGTGAATGACGAAATAAAGCAGGAAGATATAGATACTTGGTACCATGACCGATGATACAAGCATATTCTGCAATGCTTTAAAGGCAAATCCTGCATGAATGACAGCAATAATAAAAGGCAGGAAGAATAGAAATCCTAGCTGTCTTGTCGCTATTTTTTTCATTTCTTTATTGGTAAGTCCAATGCGATAAAGCGAATGATAGTGACTTAAATCGTTATCAATATCTTGATACATCCGAAAATATAGAATCGATCCAGCTGCTAAAAAGAAAAGGACACTAATAAATATACCAAAAAAGAATAGATAGGACATACTATCCTTCATCGAACTGTAGATTTCAGCTTGAGAATCTGGATAAATTTCGTCTGTGGTTGTATAAGGAAGAATATCCATAATGGTATCTACATGATGAACCCAATTTGGTATGTCCATTACATAATAAAAGAATTTTTCATCAGCAGTAGCATGTTGAATAAATTGCTCAAACGTATGATCGGAAACGATAAGCTGAAAGGAGCTATAGACAGTTGAATTTAAATCAGAATCTATAGTTGATACCGACAGTTCTGTTCGCTCATTAGCAGACTTAAACGTAAGCTTCTCTGGAAAATCCATCGTGTAGGATCTTATAATATCCTGAATAAGAATAAGCCCCTCGTTATCTTTAAGCTTGCTTGGCACTTCCCTATCATTCAGTTGAAGCATAGCCTTATAATCCGAATACTTATAGACTATAAAGGGAGTATCGTTCCATTTATCAATCGTCGATATAGAATACAAACGGGTTGGATAGACTGTCAAAGCTTCGAATGGAACATAATTTTGTTGGAAGGCGCTTTCTATTTCAGCAACATTCGCTTCAAATGCTTCGTGATTTTCCTCCCCACCACTAATTAAGGTAACATCCTGTGGTGCAAATCGTTCTGATTCTTCTTCAACACTTTGAAATAATCCAAATAACACACCTGAAGAAGTAAAGGCTACTGCGCTTAAAATAGTTACTATAAATAATAAGCGTGCATGATCCTTAAGTTTATAAGTTAAATCAGAGATCATTAATAGATTTAAATCTTTATATAAATATTTTTTTCGCCGGCGTAAAACGGTTGTAAAGCCAATGATAAACTGCGTAAACAAAAAATAAGTACCTGGAATGATCAGGGCCAGTATAATGAACATACGATATAATATAGAAATCATATCGGAAGTATAGGCCAGATAATAGGAATACCCAATAGCCGTGAGTGCCAGTAAGCTTAATATCCATGAAAATCGAGGTTTTTCTTTCGGAGTTTTAGTACCTCGAAACACTTCCATAATCGATTTTGTACGCAAGGACCAGACAACCGCAATAGAATTTAGCTCAAACATAATAAAGAATAGTGCTACGGTTATACCAATTGCTTTCCATGACAAGTAGAAGGGAAGAATTTCTCCCGTCCCTAAAATAGCAGAAAAAATCATTAAAAAAAGCTTTGTTAATAGTGCTCCTATGATGATACCAGTAATGATAGAGGCAAGCCCAATAATGGTGTTTTCTGTTATTAACAAGCGGTTTAATTGTGATTTACTAATTCCTAATGTCGTTAGTAGCCCATACTCTTTTTTTCGAGATTTAATAAAAGAGGTAGTAGAATACAGAACGAATAAGAAAGAAAATAGATATATAAATACTTCTGAAACGATTATTCCACTTTTAACAATATCTCTAAAGTCATATTTTTCTATCTTTGGATGAAAAATAACGACAGCGTACATGAAAAAAACAATCACTGCAAACATACAACTCAAGAAGTAACTAAGGTATGTACGGGTGTTCCGTTTCACATTGTTAAAAGCGAATTGTCTGAAGGTCATTCGTATTGCCTCCTAGTAAGGACTGCACATTTAAGATGTCTTGAAAAAAGCTTTGACGATTATCACCACGATGGATTTCATTAAATAACCTTCCATCCTTAATAAAAATGACCCGCCCACAAAAACTCGCGGCAAAAGGATCATGGGTGACCATTACCGTAGTTGCTTGATTTTCTTGCTGTAGCTGCCTAAGTGATTCCATTACTTGTAGGGAAGCTTTTGAATCAAGATTTCCTGTCGGTTCATCTGCAAATATAATGGTTGGATCATGAATGATCGCTCTGGCAATAGCTGCACGCTGCATTTGGCCACCAGATACTTCCATAATTCGCTTATGAATGATCGTATCAATTCCAAGCTGCTTCGATACCGTTACTAATCGTTTTTCCATTTCTTTTACCTTCATTTTATTTAACGTCAAAGGTAAAAGAATATTTTCTCCTATGGTTAACGTCTCTAATAGATTATAGTCTTGAAAGATAAACCCCATTTCCTTTCTGCGGAATTTGGCAAGTTTTTGTTGTGAGAAGGAAGTTAAGTTTTTTTCATTAATGATTATTTTTCCAGAACTCGGCACATCGATAGTGGATAAGAGGTTTAATAACGTTGTTTTACCACTACCTGATGGTCCCATAATACCAATAAATTCACCTTTATTAACAGTTAAGTGGAAATGATGTAGGGCTTCGTAGGATCTTCCGCGTTTACTTCCATATATTTTTGTTAAGTTATCTGCTTTAAGTACTTGCATGGTTTACCTCCTATTCGCGATGCTTTAGTGCTGTAGCTGCTCTGCTCTATATAGTATAGTAAAATACTGCATCATTCCTCTATTGTTCTTTCTTTCAAATGAAAAAATTAACCTTACAGTCTTGTAAGGTTAGCTTAAATGAAAGTGAATGGTCACAGTTGTTCCCGCACCCTCCTCAGACGAAATGAATAGATCATGTCCGAGTTCTTGGCAAATTTCTTTTGAAAGATAAAGCCCCATACCAGTAGATTCTCGAAATTTTCTTCCATTACGCCCTGTGAAGAAGGGGTCAAAAACCCTTGTTAGATCTTCACGCGGGATACCATAACCAGTATCCTTTATCTCAAGGGAGAGTAGCTTTTTCTTTTTCGTAGTGGAAAAGTATATATACTTTGAATCAGGCTTTGAGTATTTAATGGCATTCGAAACAGCTTGGTTAAGAACGAATCGTAGCCATTTAGGATCTGTCGTAATCTTCTCATGCTCATCCATTGCCAGTTCAGGAAATACTTGATTACGGATAAAGCTTGATTTGAAATCTTGAATCACTTCTTTTACAACATTTCGTATCGCAACCTGTTGTACATGGAAATCTCGATCGAATTTTTGCAAGCGTGATTGATATAATGCTAAATCTAAGCCTTGCTGCATTCGTTCTAACTCCTCTTCCATACTATGTAAGAAATGATGAGGAAGCTGTAATTTTTCTTTTTGTAAGGTTAAATGCATGACAGATACAGGTGTTTTCATTTGATGTACCCATTGTTGAATAAAGTGAAATTCCATTTGTTTTTGCAATTTAAGCTGCTCAATTTCCTCGGCATATTGATTTGACTGCAGATCATGCTGTCTTTTAAGATTTTCCAGTAAACGATTTGGTGGATCTGGTAGCCAATTACTATATCCCTCATCTCGGTGAATGATCATATAATAATCGCGTAGTCGATAATAACGATAAGCTAAAAAGAGTAAAAGGCAACATGTAAGCAAAATAAGTAAATAATAGATGATATCCCAACTTAATGGCACGGAAGTAATACCGTAAAAAAGCTGTATAATCGCTATTACAAGAAAGAGCTGTAGATAGAAAAAAAGGATAAATGGAATACTATCTTTTAAAAAGTCTTTCATTGTTGCTCGCTCCAAGTATTAATCATTTTATAACCAGCGCCTCGTACTGTTTGTATGCTTTGTTCTATTCCAATGTCTTCTAGTTTCTTACGAAGACGTGTAATATTAACAGATAAAGTATTATCATCAACAAACTGCTCATCATCCCAAAGCATTTCTAATAAGTAAGTTCGAGATAATACTTGATTAATATTATCCATAAACGCTTTTAATAAAATAAATTCATTTTTTGTTAATAGCGCTTTTCGTTCTTGGAACATAGCTTCCATTGCTGTTAAATAGAGACTAAAACCAGCAACCTCTAGTAAATCAGCTTGCTTACTGCTAGCATATTCTCCATAAATTCGCCTCATAATACCTTTTATTTTTGCTTGAACAACATCGAAATTAAAAGGCTTTGTTATATAATCATCTCCACCATTTTCAATTGCCATTACTTGATCCATTCCAGAATCCCGCGCAGAAATAAAGATAATTGGACAATTAGATACACTGCGAATTTTACGGCACCAATAAAATCCATCGTACCTGGGTAGATTGATATCAAGTAGAATTAAATGAGGTTCAATTTCCATGAATTCTTCTAGAATATGTTCGAACTCTGTTACAATGCTCACGTTGTATTCATACTTTTCAAGGTAATCCTTCAATAATCCGGCTATTTTAGGATCATCCTCAATGAGGTATATTTTTTTCATCTCTTGCCACCGTCCTTT
Source organism: uncultured Virgibacillus sp. (assembly GCF_947495635.1). Lineage (NCBI taxonomy): Bacteria > Bacillati > Bacillota > Bacilli > Caryophanales > Bacillaceae > Virgibacillus > uncultured Virgibacillus sp. The sequence goes on from NZ_CANMAB010000029.1 coordinate 31,508, forward strand.
TCTTCAATAAAGGGAAATGAGTATCTAGTTCCAACCAGAAGTAAGGATGGACATGATACACGTATTGTTTTACTTCTATAGCATTCATTCTATCCTATCTTATCCAGAATATAAAATAAATGACAAGCATACTTCGTCTACTGCATAGATATAGAATAACACTAGGTAGAGGGGATAGGATGGTCATCGTGCTTTGGTTAGTGATCGGAGGGGTTATTACAATATTAATAAGAAGCCTTATTGATTTTATTCGAGGAGGAAAGGTTCAGAAGCGACTGCGTGAAAGTGGATTTTCTTTAGAACTTTTCTATGCACTTCTTATTATATATTGCATCGTGATTGTTGGGTTTGCAGTTATTTATTTTTTGTTATCGATGGAGGGCATTATTCTAGTAGAAAATGGAGAACTGAGACAGGTGAATGCGCTAGGATCGATGGTACATTCTTTATATTTTAGCGGAGTAACAATACTAACAATAGGTTATGGGGATATAACACCAATTGGAATTGGTCGGTTCATTGCTTTAATCGAAGCGCTGGTTGGTTATATTCTTCCAACTGCATTCGTACTGCGACTTGTCCAGAATCAGGAGCGAAGCAGAGATCAATGAAACGTATGCTCTAATATGCTATAGTAAAGATAGAAACAGTTATTTGGAGGGATAAAATGACAGTACAAGCAGGAGAAAAAGTAGCTAATTTAACATTACCAGACCAAGATGGGAATCAAGTGAGCTTATCCGATTTCCAAGGCAAGCATGTTGTTCTCTATTTCTATCCAAAGGATATGACACCGGGCTGTACGACGGAAGCTTGTGATTTTCGTGATGCTCATGAAAGCTTTAAAGAATTAGATGCTGTAATTATTGGAATTAGTCCTGACCCAACTACATCGCATCAGAAATTTATGGAAAAACATGATCTCCCTTTCTTACTTTTAGCAGATGAAGACCATCAAGTGGCTGAACAATTTGGAGTATGGAAGCTGAAAAAGAATTTTGGCAAAGAGTATTATGGCATTGAACGGTCAACGTTTATTATTGATAAGGAAGGAACATTGCAACAGGAATACCGGAAAGTTAAAGTGAAAGGGCATGTGGAAGAAGCTTTAACCTATATTCGTGAGCGACTAAACTAAATTAAGAGGTAGTAGGTAGCTATTCAAGGCTACACAGCTTGTAGACGTACATCATCTACAAGCTTTTTTCTTGCATCATTTTTTAACACCTTATGCTAAAAGACTTCAGTTTGATCTTCCATCCCGTATATTGATGAGAACGGATCTAATAAATGCATCACTAGCAAACCGACCGTGGCTTTTCTGAAATATTGTCATAGTTCACATTCAGGTTGAATAGATTATAGTACTATCAACTCTATTAAAGAGATCTGAGGTGGTTACGTTGGAAATACAAAGAAGATCGACAAGAATTGGGAGAATAACTAGTGTGCAGAGTAGAGGATATCGTATCATTAAACGCTTATTCGATATTATTGGTAGTACAATATTGCTACTTTTACTAGCGCCGGTCATGTTTTATATTTATAGGAAAATAAAAAAATCTGAAGGAAAGCCTGTTTTCTATCAAGAGCTTCGATCTGGGGCAAATAATAAACCATTTGTTTTATATACATTTCGTACAACTACGACTCCTTCACGTGTTATCCATGGTTTTCCTCCATATCCATTTCCACCTTCATGGCAGTCAGGGGTGCCAAATGAATTTACCTTCATTCCTAATCCGACCGTAACGATAACCTCAACCGGATTGTGGTTAAGAAAGTATAAATTGGATAAGCTACCAATGTTGTTTCATGTATTCATTGGTGACATGAGCTTTGTTGGACCACAATCAGAACTTCAGGAAATAACAGAATTTTATAATGTATATCAAAAGCAACGATTAAAAATTCGACCAGGTATAACCGGTGTCGTTCAGCTTGCGAATAAGAAAAAATTAACGTATAAACAGCAACTGGAAATGGATTTAAATTATATTAAATATCATACTTGGCGGACAGACATACAAATACTTTGGAAAACCATAAAAAAGGTAGTCTAACCGTTCATCCTACCTTCCTGTTCTATTGGCTGAAAAACCATTAATATAGAACTAAGTAATGGAGATAGGAGAGAATCAATCATGATATTATTCACGGCAAGCATTTCTGAAAAACATCAGAATCGACTATTAGAAAAATATCCCGAGCAGACGTTTGTTTTTGGGGGGGAAGGAAGAATTAGAAACACATATTGCAGATGCCGAAATAGTGGTTACGTATGGAAATGATATCAATGATCGTCATATCGGTCGGGCAATTCGGTTAAAGTGGCTGATGGTATTATCAGCAGGAGTCGACGAATTACCACTACTTTCAATAGAAAGAAAAAACATTCTACTTACAAATGTAAGTGGAATTCATAAAACGCCAATGGCAGAGTACGTTTTTTCAATGCTATTACAGGTTTACCGTCAGGCAAAGCAACTATATGAGAATGAAAGCAATCATCGATGGGATCAACGAGTTAATATGGTAGAACTTTCGGGAAAGACAATGCTCATTCTTGGTACAGGTGCGATTGGTCAAGAGGTAGCTCGCCTTGCAAAAGCGTTTCAATTACAGACCATTGGTATCTCACGTAGTGGGCAAGCACTCGAGAACTTTGATGCGATTTATCTAACGGATGAATTATATCGATTATTACCCTATGCAGATATTGTTGTATCTGTTTTACCGAGTACGAAAGAAACAAAGAGACTATTTACGATCAAGCATTTTCAACAATTACCAGAACAAGCTGTGTTTCTAAACAGGTCGTGGTGATGTTGTAGCTGAAGAAGTTTTATTAGAAGCTATCCAAAAGGAGTACATAGCACATGCTATCCTCGATGTGTTTAAAGCGGAACCGTTACCAATAGACCACTCATTCTGGGAAGAGGAAAATATTACGATAACACCGCATATCTCTGGGTTGTCAGAGCAATATGTAACGAGATCTCTAGAAATTTTTCTACAAAACCTTGATACGTATATAAGTGGGGAGTATGATTTTATCAATAAAGTGGATGTCAGGAGGGGATACTAATGATGCGAATTTATACACGTTCTGGAGATAAAGGCGAAACATCATTACTATATGGAAAGCGGGTTGTCAAAAACGACATGCGAGTGGAGGCTTATGGGACCTGTGATGAAACAAATTCAATGATTGGACTGGCCCTAAGCTTTTTACAAGAAGAAACGTTTAAAGGGAAAGAACAGTTGCTGGATAGGATGTACCGTGTCCAAACCATATTGTTCCATGTAGGTTCAGAACTAGCTACACCTGTCGGTAAGGAAGTAACATGGGAATTGAAGCAAAAGCATATTAAGGAATTAGAAGATCAAATAGATGATTGGGATGCGCATTTGCAGCCGTTAAAGAATTTTATCCTTCCATCTGGTCATCGAGCGTCGGCGGCATTGCATACAGCGAGAACAGTAGCTCGCCGTGCAGAAAGGTTGGCAGTAGGAATTAAGGATGTAAATCCACTTGTCGTAGCTTATTTAAATCGTATTTCTGATTTTTTGTTTGTTGCAGCGCGTTATATTAATCAATTACTAGGTGGAGAAGAGAGACCACTAGAAGTAGATGTCTAATAGTGGAATTATTATCAAATGAGAATTAGGTTATATAAACGATGGAATATAATGTACTAATATTGACAGAATACATGAAGAAGGCGTAAACTAATTATAAAGATTATAAATTAATAATTAATTATCATTTATAGAAACTATTGAAAGCGAGGTGGATGAGGGTGTCTGAAAATCGATTACAGGAAGCAATAAATACATTAAAAGCGTCAGGCGTCCGGATTACACCACAACGACATGCGGTTCTTGAGTATCTTCTCAATGCTATGGTTCATCCAACAGCTGATGATATTTATAAAGCACTTGAAGGTAAGTTTCCAAATATGAGCGTTGCCACTGTTTATAATAATCTCCGGGTTTTACGAGAAATTGGTCTTGTACGCGAGCTAACCTACGGTGATGCATCCAGTAGATTTGATTGCAACACATCGGATCACTATCATATCATCTGTGAGTCATGTGGAAAAATTGTTGACTTTCACTACCCACCATTGGATGAGGTAGAGTCATTAGCTGAACAGGTTACTGGATTTAAAGTCAGTCATCATCGCATGGAAGTGTATGGTAAATGCGAGGAATGCCAAGAGACAGCTACCAAAAAGCACTAATTAAATGTTATCTGCTCCAAATACCTATTTAAGGTGGTTGGAGCTTTTTCTATAAAGAGGTCATAGGTATTTATGCTAAAAAAAATTCGCCAGTCGTGGCGAATTTTTATTTAACGTCGATAGTAAAAACACTTTATTCTATTTAGAAGGTGAAATATGTGCTATTGATTCTTTTCTTTTTGCTTCGCCCTTATTTCTTTACGATAACGACGTGTGTTATATTTCTCATCGAATTCCTTACCTTCTAGATCTTTATCCAACGTTAATGGCTGTTTACAATGCATACAAGCATCTACTCGTCCAAGCATTTTTGTAGGTTTTTCACAGTTTGGACATACGATTGGAACTGCTTTTAATGATAGTGTTCCAATCCAAAGATAGACAACGCAGCTTAAAATAACCATAATAACACCGAGGATAAAGAAGGTTACCATTAACCATTCTATTCGCTTGGTCAAAATGCCACCATACATTAATAAAATACCAACAAACACTAGGATTAAGGCAAATGATCGAATTTTATTTATCTTACTCGAATAGACTATCTGAGCCATGTCGAACCTCCTTATTCATACACTAGGTAGTATAGCATATTTTAATAGAAAATTTGATTGTAAGAAAGGATTTCAAATATCGACAACGAAATATAGTATAAGTAAGCGAATCAACTAAACATATATGAAAGAAATTAAAAATTGGAGGAAATCGCAATGGAAAATTTCCTGAGACCCATTTATCAAAAACATGCAAGTGATTCTAATACATTAGGCGTATTAATTCTTGAGAAAACAAAGCCAGATAGCCCAATTACTGATAACTTTGACGTTATATTACTAATTATTGTGAAGGAGTCACAACAAGATTGGTATGTCAAGCACTATGAATTTGATCATAAAACCTGTGCATTACATATGGTAAAAGAAGATTTATTAATGAAGTGGATTGATACGAGCGGTTATCGAACTGCTGTAGAATGGATTATTTATGGAAAGGTGATTTTTGATCGTAATGAGTACATCCTTCAGCTGAAAAGTCAATTACGAGATTTTCCTGATAATAAGCGTGATTTAAGAAAAGCCATTGAATTCGGTAAATTAGTGAAAAGTTATAATGAAGCGAAAGAATTGTTTGAATCGGAGGAATATAAGGATACGAATAGCAAAATACTATACTCCTTACACTATTTAGCACGACTGGCAGTTATTGAAAAAGGGTATTATCCAGAGGTTACTGTTTGGAGTCAGGTTAAGCAAATCGATCTTGAAGTATATAAGCTATATGAAGAGTTTATTGAAAGCAATGAAGATATGAAGAAGCGGATTCAGCTAATGCTGATAGCAATGGATTATGTCATTAGCAGTAGAGTAAAGGTTTCCGTAAAGCATTTATTAGATATTATGGAAACAAGTGAAGATGCTTGGTCTTATGCTGATCTGAAATCATTGCCAATGATCTCACCGTATTCGTTGGATTTATCTGCTATAATTGCCTACTTGGTAGAGAAGGACATTATTTTAACGGTAAGAGAAGAAACAAAGGGAGCAGGTGTTTACCATCGTAAGTATAAAATTCATGATTAGTGGAACCACCTTCTGCTTGAATGCATAGGATTATATGGGTGATGCAGGAATACAAACGGTTAATACTGCATCCCCTTTGATATTTTTATTAAGGTGCTATTAAAAAAATGTAAAATAACCGTTGACTTTGTAATATAACCATGATAAAGTTAAATCCGTCGCAAAAATCCGGTTTGGATTTAACGACAGAAAACAAAAAAATATAAATTGTTTGTTGACATAAAACTAGCAAACATGATATATTAATAAAGTCGCCAATTTGAACAGCAAAAAAGTTAAGTGAAAAAAGTTATTGACTTGAGTTGATCAAACTGGTATAATAAAAGAGTTGCTGTCGCAAAAAGCAGCAAACTAATTTGCTCTTTGAAAACTGAACAAAACAACCAGTATGTCAAGAGAAAAACATGCAACTGTTTTTTCTTAAAAATAACCAGAAGGAAACTTCTGGAGCAAGCTAAGACATCATAATTAACGGTGTTAATTATGAACAAACTTTTTTGGAGAGTTTGATCTTGGCTCAGGACGAACGCTGGCGGCGTGCCTAATACATGCAAGTCGAGCGCGGGAAGCAGGCAGATCCTCTTCGGAGGTGACGCCTGTGGAACGAGCGGCGGACGGGTGAGTAACACGTGGGCAACCTGCCTGTAAGATTGGGATAACCCCGGGAAACCGGGGCTAATACCGGATAATACTTTTCGTTGCATAACGAGAAGTTGAAAGGCGGCTTTTAGCTGTCACTTACAGATGGGCCCGCGGCGCATTAGCTAGTTGGTAAGGTAACGGCTTACCAAGGCGACGATGCGTAGCCGACCTGAGAGGGTGATCGGCCACACTGGGACTGAGACACGGCCCAGACTCCTACGGGAGGCAGCAGTAGGGAATCTTCCGCAATGGACGAAAGTCTGACGGAGCAACGCCGCGTGAGTGATGAAGGTTTTCGGATCGTAAAACTCTGTTGTCAGGGAAGAACAAGTGCCGTTCAAATAGGGCGGCACCTTGACGGTACCTGACCAGAAAGCCCCGGCTAACTACGTGCCAGCAGCCGCGGTAATACGTAGGGGGCAAGCGTTGTCCGGAATTATTGGGCGTAAAGCGCGCGCAGGCGGTCCTTTAAGTCTGATGTGAAAGCCCACGGCTTAACCGTGGAGGGCCATTGGAAACTGGAGGACTTGAGTACAGAAGAGGAGAGTGGAATTCCACGTGTAGCGGTGAAATGCGTAGAGATGTGGAGGAACACCAGTGGCGAAGGCGACTCTCTGGTCTGTAACTGACGCTGAGGTGCGAAAGCGTGGGGAGCGAACAGGATTAGATACCCTGGTAGTCCACGCCGTAAACGATGAGTGCTAGGTGTTAGGGGGTTTCCGCCCCTTAGTGCTGAAGTTAACGCATTAAGCACTCCGCCTGGGGAGTACGGCCGCAAGGCTGAAACTCAAAAGAATTGACGGGGGCCCGCACAAGCGGTGGAGCATGTGGTTTAATTCGAAGCAACGCGAAGAACCTTACCAGGTCTTGACATCCTCTGCCAATCCTAGAGATAGGATGTTCCCTTCGGGGACAGAGTGACAGGTGGTGCATGGTTGTCGTCAGCTCGTGTCGTGAGATGTTGGGTTAAGTCCCGCAACGAGCGCAACCCTTGATCTTAGTTGCCAGCATTTAGTTGGGCACTCTAAGGTGACTGCCGGTGACAAACCGGAGGAAGGTGGGGATGACGTCAAATCATCATGCCCCTTATGACCTGGGCTACACACGTGCTACAATGGATGGAACAAAGGGCAGCGAAGCCGCGAGGTCAAGCAAATCCCATAAAACCATTCTCAGTTCGGATTGCAGGCTGCAACTCGCCTGCATGAAGCCGGAATCGCTAGTAATCGCGGATCAGCATGCCGCGGTGAATACGTTCCCGGGCCTTGTACACACCGCCCGTCACACCACGAGAGTTGGTAACACCCGAAGTCGGTGAGGTAACCTTTTGGAGCCAGCCGCCGAAGGTGGGACCAATGATTGGGGTGAAGTCGTAACAAGGTAGCCGTATCGGAAGGTGCGGCTGGATCACCTCCTTTCTAAGGATAATTACGGAACGCGAACCATTC
>NZ_CANMAB010000030.1:0-38153 GCF_947495635.1 uncultured Virgibacillus sp.
AAGCAGTAGCTATTATTCCATAATAGCTACTAGAGAAAGCGTAAATCTGAGCATGTAGTGATAAGGACTGAGCGAATATTGCTCCGTTTTTCTTATTAAGCAGTTGATGCTTTTGCTTTTTCCATCCAATCTTTTCCTTCTAATTGTCTTGTAACAAGCATACTTGAAACTGTGTCACCTGTAACATTAACCATTGTGGCTGGTGGATCGACAACGACACCGATGGCCGATATAATTGGTAAAGCCTCCATAGGTAGTCCGTATAAGGTAATAATCATCATCTCACCCATAAAACCACCACCAGGAATACCACTCATAACAATTCCTGATAACAAACAGATACCGATTGCTGTTAAGAATGTATCTATACCTGTAAAGTCCTTATTAAAAACACCAAAGACAAAGGAAATTTTTAACATCGCAGAAAGGCATGAACCATCCATATGTATAGTTGCTCCTAGGGGAAGTATAGTCTCCCTAATATCTTTTGGTACGCCAATTCGTTTAGCTGCCTGTAAATTCACAGGAAGCGATGCAATACTACTACCAGTACCTAAAGAGGTAGCTGCAGGGGATAAAATGTTCTTCCAAAATCGAACGGTTCCTTTTTTGCCACCAGCTATAAAGGCGTATAGTGTAAAGCCAATTACAAAATAAAGGAAGGAAACCGGATAATATATAATGACAGCTTTTGCATAGTCACCAATCAGGTCTGCTCCAAATTCACCAACTAAAGCAGCGAAATAAGCGCCTAAACCAATAGGAGCATAATACATGACTAATTGTATAATTTTCATAAATACTTCAGAGCCACTTGTTAAGAATTTCGAGAATGGGCGACCTTTTTCTCCTGTAATACCGGTTGCTACGCCGATTAAAACAGAAAATATAATGAGTGCAAGCATGTTTTCACGAGAAAATAAATCTACAAAATCAGGTACGGTAAATGTATTGACGATCTGTTCAGAAAAACTCATTTCTTCTACATTATCTGGCTCCATAAGTGGAATATCAACACCTGAACCAGGCTGGAAAATTACTGAGGCTGTAAGCATAAATATTGATGCGATGATACCAGTAACAATAAATATTGTAAGCATAGAACCCATGATTTTCCCGAGCCGTTTCATACTATCCATGCTGGCAATCGCAGATGATATGGTAAAGAAAACGAGTGGAACAACAATCATAAATAATAAATTAATGAATAAGTCACCCAATGGTTTAATTACCGTTGCCTCTTTACCAAATGCAAGACCAATAATAGAACCTATAATGATCGATGATAGTAAAATAATGGGAAAACGATAGGCCTTCAATTTGTTCCTCATGTTACTCAGTCCCTTTCGTATATAATAAAGATAACTACTTTATCCCGTGTATAACTGGCAGTAGGTCCCTAAAGTGAACCCAATATGATAAGTGAGGGATCGTCGACTGCCAGTAAATGTCCGATTAGTTCAAAGGCCTTTAGGTCATACCCTTGTGGTACTAACTATCAGTGTGGGATAAAGAAAAACCCCACGGATTGAAGTTTCACTTTTTATTTTACACGAAAAGCAACCGCAACAAAAGGAAATCGGTGGCTGGACAATAAAGATACACCCCGCCTTACACATAAGTACGTAAAGGGGATGTATAATTAGATGAGATATGGATTAAGTAAATCGATAGCTTGCTGAAGTTTTTTGCTGTTTTTTTCGTAAAGTTGTTTCGCATGTTGATTCTCAGTTGCTAATGCAAAAAGCTCGAGGTCAGCTTGACATTTTTTCATGGTTGCCATAAGTAAAGGTTTTTCTGACGGCTCCGTCACAGCAAGCAAATCGTCATATAAATCAAGGTATAGCTGTCCGTCATTATCCGCTTGCGCCAGAAATACATTTTCTATACTAACATTTTGTTTATCAAGTTCAGTCTCCAACCAGTTGACACTTAAGGATAAGTTGGCAAGAGGTTCTAACAACATTTCACCATCCATAATAACCGTTTGAGGTTCTTTTTCAGGCGCCAGCTTTAATCCTAAATCTTTTGCTGTTAGAGGTTGGTTTTCTTTTTTAGGAAGAACACTTAAAGAACCGGACGGTTCAAGTACAGCAAATTCAACATCAGATGCAAGAAAAACATTATTATCCCTTAATTTCTCTAAAAGATCATCTGTCGAATATCCTTCCTTTTTAAGATTATCTTCCATAATTTTTCCATCCTGAATCAAAACAGTGCTGCTTCCCTCTGTGAAGTTCCGAAATCGTTTACTTTTTAAAGAAATATACTCTACAGTTAATGGTACGATAAACCAAATAAACATGGACAGTATAGCATAAATTAAGTTTGCGTTTGGATCAATCGTGTGGATGGCAACTATTCCTCCAAGTACGATACCGGAAATATATTCAAACACATTTAATTGTGAGATTTGTTTCTTCCCAAGCCATTTCGTCATAAAAAACAAAATGATCAGTAGAGAAAATGACCGTATGATCACAATAACCCATTCTGGCATCGGTTATCTATCCTTTCTTATTACAGATTACTTGTATTGTGGCTCTTCTTTCGTAAGTTGAATAACGTGCTGTTGCAAATCTCTTTTTATTTCAGTTATTAACTGCTCTACTTGAAGGTATCTTTGCTGTGCCTCTTGTTCCGTTGTTTTTTCTGATAATAGATGCAATGTAGCCTCTATACTTTTTATAGAAGAAAAACAGCCTTTCACCTGAGAACCTACTGTCATTCAATACCCTCCTAACCTTTTGGTTTGAAAATTATGGCACCGATAACACCAAAAATAATTGCAGCTGAAATACCAGCGCTTGTTACTTCAAACATCCCAGTTACAACTCCAACTAGACCGTGGATTTCTGCTTCTGCCATTGCTCCATGTACCAGTGAATTCCCAAAGCTTGTAATTGGTACAGTAGCCCCTGCACCAGCAAAGTCGATTAATGGTTCATAGAGTCCAAAACCGTCTAAAATTGCCCCGGATACAACCAATATAGTCAATGTTTGCCCTGGATTTAGTTTTAGAACATCGAGTAAGAGTTGACCAACTACACAAATTAGACCTCCGATTACAAATGCCCAAAAAAAGATCATGAAACATCACTTCCTGCTTCTATTGATACTGCATGCGCAATACAAGGTATTGGATCATTTTGTTGGATACTTAGTGGTGAATGAAGCGCACCAGTTGCTACAACTAATATGCGTTTAATTTCACCCTTCTTCATTAAATTAAGAAAATGACCATACGTTACAATGGCTGAGCAAGCAGGGCCACTAGCTCCAGCTAGAACGGGTTGACCTTCCCGATAAATGGTTAATCCACAGTCAACATATTGGTCTTCATGGATGGTTACGCCTCTTTTCTGCAATAAGTCCAAGGAGACTTCTCTACCGATATGTCCTAAGTCACCAGTAATAATATAATCATAGTAGGAGGGGGCGATGTTCCGTTCTTTAAGATGTGTTTCAATTGTATTTACTGCTGCTGGTGCCATGGCTCCACCCATATTAAACGGGTCTGTCATTTCCATATCAACAATTTTTCCTATAGTTGCGGAAGTAACAACTGGACCTTGACCATGTTGCGCGAGTAATGCACATCCCGCTCCTGTAACTGTCCATTGAGCAGTTGGCGGTTTTTGTCCTCCATATTCGGTAGGGTATCGGTATTGTTTTTCTGCAGCTGCATTATGACTTGAAGTTCCGCTTAAGATATAGTTTGCTCCTTTGGCATTTATGATCATAGCTGATAATGCAAGGCTCTCCATAGAGGTAGCACAGGCGTTAAAAATTCCCAAGTAAGGAATGCCGATCGTTTTTGCAGCAAAGCTACTAGGTGTAATTTGGTTTATCAAATCACCACTAATAAAAAATTCAACTTGTTCTTTTTCGATTTTGCTCTTTTTGATAGCCATTTGACAAGCTTCTTCCATTAATGCTTGTTGTGCTTTCTCAAAGGAATCTTGCTTTAGCCACATATCTTCATGTAGTAAATCAAAGTCATTCGCTATATTACCATTTGCTTCGAACGGTCCGCCGACCGTTCCAGTAGCAATAATGACAGGAGTATTAGCAAACACCCATGTTTGGTGTCCAGTCAGCATTATAATCCACCCCACTGAATGAGAATGGTTTTGATGAGGGCAATTACAAATGCAGAAAAGACACCATAGACAATAACCGGTCCAGCTAATTTCAGCATGTTCGTACCTACTCCTAGGATAAATCCTTCAGTTCGGTGCTCAATTGCTGCTGAAATAACAGCGTTACCAAACCCTGTAACGGGTACGGCAGAACCAGCCCCAGCAAATTGACCAATTCGATCATAAAATCCAAATCCAGTAAACAACATCGTAATAAAGATCAGAGTTGCTACAGTGGGATTTCCTGCAGTTTGTTCCGTGAAATGAAAGTAATAGATATAAAAAGTGGAAATGATTTGACCTATAAAGCAAATGATTCCACCTACTAAAAAGGCTTTTACACAATTTTTTAATATGGGTCTTTTCACTTCCCTCTCTTGTTGGAAAGCTTGATATTCCTGAGCATCAGGCGGTGTATTTTTTTTCGTTTTATCTGCCATTCATTATCCCTCATTTCCTCATGTCTGCTCTTTGGAGAATTCAATAAGCTTTTTCAATTTCCTTTCCAGCTTTTTCTTACTATAGGATTTGGATTGAATAGATTTCTCTAATTTTTCTAATTCCATAACAATTTTCTTATCTGTCGAAAGCTCGACTTTTAAGTCTTTAAATTCCTTTTTCATCTGTTTGGTTAGTTGTTCTCTTATCTTTCCCAGTTGAAATCGTTTACCATGCTGTATTTCTATCGCAATTAGCATATGTTTATCTGTATTAACTGCCTTTACTGTAGTTATTTCCTGGTAGTGACTAAGTATTTCTTTCGCTCTGTTTGCATGATGTTGACTTACAGATGAATTTGTCGATATTTTTGTTAAATCTATGTCTCCATTCGGTTGATTGGTCGGTGGCTCTAAAGCAGAGTCATTACCACAACCAATTAATGTAATTAGTAAGAAACTTATCATTAAATTTCTAGCCCATCTCCATTGCATTTAATCACCCATTTCATTTATCGAGCTAAAAAGGGAGGCTGGTAATTCCAGCCTCGAAATAGTTAATTTCTTCTTAAAACCCTTTATATTGAGGCTCTTCCTGTTCTATTTGCTTCACTCTAGGCTCTACACTTTGTAAGATAGCCATTGTTTGTTGTGCAGCATTTTCATATAGCTGTTTTGCTTGCTTGTTTTCAGTTTGTAGTGCAAATTGTTCAAAACTGGCTTGGGCACTTTTAAGACCTGCTATGGTTTGTTTAACTTGGCTTGATACAGTCATACAGATCCTCCTTTGTGATATCATCATTAGTTAGAATGAGGATTTCTAGAGGTAAATATACGATGGATATTTTTCCTATTATAACCAGTTATGAAAAATTATTAAAAATTGAAACATTATTAAGGGGTAAATCGTCTTATATGTAAGAGGTTTTGTGGGAGGATTTCATGTGAAGAAAATCATTGTTATTTTATTGATGATTGGTATTTTTTTACTCTTACTTATTTATAGCGACTTTAGGAATGCAAATGCAAAATTAGTGGAGGATATAACAGTAAGTAAAGAGATGGATGATTTTATTTTACATATACGAATTGAAAACACACAAGAAGGAATAGAAGTTTTTCGATCATTACAGTATATTGGAAATGAGGAGGTAGTTGTACATCATCAGTCCCCCTTAATATCTGTATCTATGGATCATAAAAATCATGATTTTACTGGTAGTCCTGTAAATAGAACGCTTAAAAGCGGAAATGTATACATACCTCAAGATCCAGATATATTTCCGATACCAAGAAGTGAAAAAATGACAAATATATATTTTGAAGCACGTTTTAAAGTCAATGGAGAGTGGAAAGTGATTGATCATGTTGAAGAACTTCATTTTAACTAGAGACTGGAACAAAATAATTTTATTTACTTAAATAGGTTCTATCATTGCTCCATCAGTATACAACCTTCCTGGGGCTCACCTACAGTTGGCGCCTTTCCCCGTGGGATAAGGAAAACTTCGACAGCGATACATCGCAGAAAAAGCGCTCTTCTTTAAAAATCTACGTATTTTTGACTGCGCTTCATATTAATATTTATTCGAACTATTTTAGTTTCGTTCCACACCCTAGTTATATACATAAAGTGAAACTACAATCAGTGGAGCTTGTTTCCTCCACTGATAGGAACCAATCGGACATGTACTGGCAGTCGATCCCTCACTTATCATATTGGGTTTCACTTTAGGGACCTGCTGCTAGTTATATGCGGGATAAATGAAGCTCATTGTTTGTTTACATTTTTCATTTTCAAGAATGGAGCAACATCCATTCGAATCGGGTTTGAAAATTTTCTCACCATTTGTTCTGTCCATGTATCTTTGCGCTTATTCTGCGTCCGTATCTGATAATAATCGTGAAGCTCTTGATCGAACTGTTGAATAAAAGGAAGCTGTTTTTCTATCTGTAAGTAAGTATTATGATGGTAAACGGCTTCGTATGGTAATCTTGGCTTTAATTCAGGCTCTTGGTCTGGATATCCAACGGCTAATCCGAACAATGGTATTACTCTTGGAGGTAGCCTCAATAAATCGTTTACTTTTTGAACGTCATTGCGTAAGCTTCCAAGAAAGCAGATTCCTAAGCCCAGGCCTTCGGCAGTAATTGCCGCATTTTGTGCAGCAAGCGCTGCATCAATTGTCATGACAATAAATTGTTCAGAGCTTTCCAAGCTTTTCTGCATAGCCAGCCTTTCTTCATTGCTACCAATTTGCTCCACGCGATGTAGATCACCACAAAAGACAAATAGGTGTCCATTATCTTTTACGTAGGGTTGTCCAGAGATTTCTGCTAGTTGTTCTTTTATGCTTTCATCAGTGATGCCAATTATCGTATAAGCCATAACATGACTAGAGGTGGATGCTTGCTGTGCGGCTGTCACAATTGTTTGAATTTGTTCTTCTGAAAGTTTTTGGTTTTTAAACTTACGAATAGACCGATGACTCATGATTGTGTCGATTGCTGATATTGTCATTATCATTCTCCTTTATTACTGTGAATTAATTTCTAAAGTGATGGTACTCATTGATAGATCATCTAAGGTAGTTTGTTTTATTAGCTCTGGTTCTTGAAAATTAGGTTTTAAAACAGATAAGGTTTGATTATCTTCTCATTTAGCATTTTTTAATGGTCATATAAAAGGAAGAATATCTTCACCACTAGTATTTGCTAATGATACTATTTCCCAGCTTTCAACGTCAATAACTACGATATTTGATACTGGAAGAGGAGGTGTATCCCGTTGAAATACAAACAGGTCTGTGAATGAATAGTCATAGCCTTTGCTAAATCGGATATAAGGTATGCTTTATGGTTCATAGCTGGATTAAAAATTAAATAAGAGCACAAATCGTTGGTACAAGAAAATTCGAGCAGGTAGATTGGTTTTGCTAAATCAGTGAGCGGAATCCATTTTCTCCATAGCTGATTTTGGGTCGCTAGATGTATGTAAATATGATCTTAATATCGGGACCAATTGAAGATTAATGGTTATTTTCTCATTCTTTAAGTAAAGCTCTATAAATTCTTCTACATCTTTATTACTATTTCTTCCAAGAATGCGGCTCCGTTATTTTCTTGGTTTATTCCAGCATCTGCTCTTTCAATAACAGGTTTGTCATCGCTACATGAGGTAAGTAAAAGCATTAATAGGAACAATATACCCTTCTTCATAAGAACACACCTCACCTGTTTTTTACCATTATACAATAAAGTGAAACTTCAATCCGGGGGGGGTTCACCTCAGATTGTTAGTACCACAAGGGTATGAGCTAAAGGCCCTTGAACCAATCGGACATTTACTGGCAGTCGATCCACACTTCCCCAAATTGGTTTCACTTTGTTTCTTGAAATGGGGATCTTACTGCCAGTTATATGTGAGGTAAACAATCAAAAAGTATATATAAGTTCAATCAAGACGATTTTTATTTCTTTGCTTTACATGCTGGATATATTGTTTTGGAATTGTGCGTGCTTCACAGATCGTAGGCTATATCAAAAAATTACTATTTTTGGTACACTAGCTTTATATAAAGGGATAAGGGGAGAAATGTATGGTGAAGCCTAGAAATCCTATTATGGTGGATGAAGCAATTAACAAAGTAATGAGACATAAATGGGAAGCTGAGACGGAACTTGTCTCACTTGAAAATTGTGACCTTCGTCGGCTTGCAGCACCATTTATTGCAACACATAATATACCCTTCTTTCATAAATCTCCTTATGACGGTTTTGCTATTAGAGCAGAGGATACGAAATATTCTACAGATGAAGATCCGGTTGTTTTTGAAGTTATCGACTATATTGGAGCTGGACAATTACCCAGAAATGAATTAGGTGAAGGACAGGCAACAAGGATTATGACTGGTGCAAAAATCCCGCAGGGAGCTAATTGTGTTGTTATGCTTGAAGATTGCTACACCTATCAAAAAGACGGTATTCATTATATGGAATTAGCCAAAAAAATGGAAGAAAATCAAAATATTATTAAAGAAGGCTCTGAATTAGCTAAAGGAACTTTGCTAGTAGATCGAGGAGCAATCATCAATCCAGGTATAAAAGCTTTATTGGCAACGTTTGGGTATCATCAAGTGGAAGTGATAAAAAAACCACTTATTGGTGTTATTGCGACAGGGACGGAACTTCTTGAGCCAGATGAAGACCTGGAAAGTGGAAAAATATATAATTCGAATGCATATATGATATTATCACAAATCAAACGAGCTGGGGGAGATCCTAGCTATTATGGAAAGCTTGATGATGATGTTACTTCCAGTTATTCGCGAATCAAGCGTGTACTTCAAGAAGTAGACATTTTAATCACGACAGGTGGTGTATCCGTTGGTGATTTTGATCTTATGCCAGAGCTTTATAACATGCTAGGTGCAACTACCTTATTTAATAAAGTAGCGATGAGGCCAGGAAGTGTAACAACGGTAGCGGTGAAGGGAAAGAAACTTTTATTTGGACTATCTGGTAATCCATCTGCATGTTACGTAGGTTTTGAATTATTTGTGCGACCAATGATTAGAGGGATAATGCATCAAAAAAATGTTTGTATGAAACGTGTCAAAGCAAAACTAGATGATGATTTTCCAAAAATGAATCCATATACTCGATATGTGAGAGGACAACTAAGCTATCAGGGTAGAGAACTATATGTACAACTTGCTGGGATAGATCATTCAAATGTGGTATCTTCACTAGCGTATACTACATGTCTGATAGAAATACCGGGCGGAAAAGAAAAATACGAAAAAGGCGATGAACTAGAAGTTCTATTATTGGAAGACATGGAGGGTCAAGCGAATTTTCGTTAATATAAAGGGGGGAGGCAATGTCGTGATTAATTATGGAGGATCGATTTGGAAGACCACTTAAAGATGTAAGGATTTCAGTAACGGATCAATGCAATTTACGCTGCACATATTGTATACCAAAAGGAATTTTTGGTGAAAACTAAAAATTTCTATCAACGACTGAATTATTATCATTTGATGAAATTGTATTGATTGATAGTAGAGCGATTTGCACGAATTACGGTGGGGAACCGCTGTTTTTCCTGCGTAATTTGGCTGACAATATTATTGCGAGCACTCGGGAAACAGTTTTACAATTTCGGTTATGCCCGGTGGAGTGAAAAGAATTGTCTCAAATGATCCTAGAACATTATCTAGGAACATCACGGAACGTCCAAGTGATTGAGATCTGATGCAATGAAATAAACGCATTTATGAAAAATTCCACAAACGAGTTGCAACAGCTTGTATATTATTTAAATGAATCAGAATGGATAGGCTGAAAATTAATTCCTTAATATACTATACGAGGAGTGGTATCGTTGAAAACTTTTAAACTAAAATTATTAAATGTGATGGAAGAAAAGGATGGAGAAATCATTCCACATCGGATTCCATTGATAGATGGTTTAATTATTAATCGGGAAGATGATAAAAACCAATGGACAGTAGAGGCTTACGTTGAAAGCTCATACATGCCATATTTTGAACAATTAAGTAAAAATAAAGATGAGATATTAATTCAGGTTAAAATTACAAAAGAAAGTAATGATACAGCGACATTTATCACTTCTATCATAGGTATGAATGAGATCGGCTCAAACATGAATGTGTTATTTTTAGGTAATATTGTAGATAGAAGAAAGGCAAATATTGAATCAATGCTAACTACGTTAATTGAAGAAGGATATCAAGGTAAAGAACTATTAAAGAAATTTAAAGAAATTACGTGATAAAAGTTAATCAAGCATTGGTGAAGTTTTAAAATTTGCGAAAATTCGGGTCGCGAACTTTTTTGAATGAAATAGGCGCATTTATCTACAGCGCCTGCTATAATATGAATAGGATTTTTAGTACATATGGATGTAAACACCAGAGCAAACAAGGAGTAATTACATATGCAATACCAAAAGACGACAGCGATTCGCTGGGCAAATAGGCTGTCACCAGTTCAAATCTTATTATTATTTTATTTTTTTGCCGTGTTACTATCAACGGTCATTATGTCCTTACCAATCGTTTATAAAGATGGAGTAGATATTCCGTTTATTGATATTCTATTTACAGCCGTCAGTGCACTTAGTGTCACTGGTTTGAGTTCCATTACAGTTGCAGATACGTTAAGCACTACGGGAATTATTTTACTCGCAGCAATTCTACAGCTAGGTGCTGTAGGAGTTATGGCGATTGGGACATTCATTTGGCTTTTACTAGGAAAAAAAATTGGTTTGAAAGAACGTCGATTAATTATGACAGACCAAAATCAAACGACATTTGAAGGAATGGTTCGTTTGATTAAGCAAATTGTTTATGTACTGTTAACGATTGAATTTATTGGATTTATTGTATTAGGAACGTATTTTTTACAATATTTTGATACAGCTAAAGAAGCGTATCTTCATGGGTTCTTTGGTACGATAAGCGCCGTATCAAATGGTGGATTTGATATAACGGGTTCGTCACTAATTCCATTTAAAGACGATTATTTTGTACAATTTATTAATATGCTATTAATTATTTTTGGGGCGATTGGTTTTCCTGTATTAATCGAGGTAAAAGAATACATATTTGCTAAGCCAGATATACGAAAACATATTCGTTTTAGCTTATTTACAAAAGTTACTACCACCACATTTCTTATCCTTATTATTATTGGTGCTTTTTTCATGTATCTATTGGATATTACTAATTTTTTCGTCGATAAATCATGGCATGAAGCATTCTTTTATTCGCTTTTTCAGTCAGTAACGACAAGAAGTGGTGGACTAGCAACAATGGATGTCAGCCAACTTACGGAGCAGAACCATTTATTTATGTCTTTATTAATGTTTATTGGTGCCTCACCAAGCAGTGCTGGAGGAGGCATACGTACAACTACATTTATTTTAGTTGTAATTTTTATCATTACATACGCTAGAGGCGGGAAGAGTATTCGTCTATTTAACAGAGAAGTGTATGATGAAGATTTACTAAAAGCTGTTACCGTAACTTTAATGGCACTAATTTTAGTATTTACATCTGTACTGGTTATTTCAATTGCTGAACCATTTTCAATAACACAAATTATGTTTGAAGCAACATCTGCTTTTGGTACAGTAGGTCTTTCACTAGGTATTACAAGTGAATTAACTTCATTTAGTAAGGTTGTTCTAATGATTTTAATGTTTATCGGCAGAGTAGGTATCATTACATTTTTATTTATGTTTAAAAATAATAAAAACAGTGGTAATTATCATTACCCGAAAGAAAAATTAATTATTGGATAAGTTGTCAGTTGGGAGAGAATGATATATGTCTAAGCAGAAGCGTTTTTTGCCAATCCCTCATCGTATTTTAGTTAATTTACAAGAAGCTATCCTAATTACGAACAAGAGTGGAATAATCTTAGCCGGAAATGACGCTGCTTATACGTTACTTAAAATAGAATCGGATATTTAGCATTTTATGATGAGCTAACGGACTTACCTAATAGACATTATTTTTCAAAAGTACTGAATGAAGCAATTGAGCGAGCTACCAGCCGAAACGAAGTTTTGGCAATCTACTCCTTTGATTTGGACTACATTAAAGAGCTTAATGATACACTGGGTTATTCTGTAGGTGATAAATTAATTAAAGCAAGTGGAGAAAGATTAAAGGGGTTTATTGAAGCAAACACATTTATAGCTCGCCTAAGTGGCGATATGTTTCTCGTTTTACACTATGGAATAGATACGAAGGCATCCATTAATAAATTTGCAGAACGATTAATCCATTGCTTTCAAGACCCAGTAAAAATAAATGATTGTGAAATCTATACTTCAATAAGCATCGGCATTAGTCTTTTCCCTCAAAATGGGCTTACTGCTGATGACTTAATTAAACACGCTAACTCCGCATTGCTTTCAATAAAAGATACATATCGTAATTGCTATAAATTATTTGAAACCTCTATCTCTGAAAAGTTCAAGTCACTTCTTACTATGGAAAATCAACTGAGAAAAGCGATAATTGGCGGCCAATTTGAGTTGTATTATCAACCGCAAGTCGATTTTACATCTTCACGAATTATCGGAATGGAAGCATTACTGCGATGGCGACACCCTGAAAAAGGTTATATATCCCCACGTGATTTTATTTCGATTGCAGAAAAAACGGGCATCATTATAGATATAGGTGAGTGGGTTCTCCATGAAGCATGTAGGCAAAACAAAAAATGGCAGGATGAAGGACTTACACCTATTGTTGTAAGTGTGAATCTATCTGCCGTGCAACTTCACCAAAAAGGGTTTGTGGGAAAAATCAAAAAAATCCTAAATGAGACAAACTTAGATGCAAAATATCTAGAATTAGAAATAACGGAATCCATGGCAATGAAAAATGAACAATCGATATTGGATATTTTGCAAGAACTTAGATCAGAGGGGATTTTAGTTGCTATTGATGATTTTGGGACAGGTTATTCCTCATTAAAATCTTTAAGCTTATTTCCATAACTAAATTAAAGATTGATAAAATGTTTATGAATAAACAAGATGAGAATCGACTGATTGTGAAATCAATTATTCAACTATCGCATTCTTTAAATATGAAAGTTATTGCTGAAGGTGTTGAAACGAAAGAACAGTTTACCTTTCTTCAACAAGAGAAGTGTGATGAAATGCAGGGGTATTTTTTTAGCAGGCCAGTACCTGCCTATCAATTAAAAGAAATGCTTCTTAACGATAATTAAAAGAACAACAGCTTGCGCCAAGAGAAGAAAGATGGCACAAGCTGTTGTTTTGGTTTAGCAATAAAATGCAGCACCTACGATAATCAATAGAATAAAAAGCACTACGATTAATGCAAAGTTGCTACCATATCCTCCACTAGGATAGCCGCAGCCTCCGCCATATCCGTAACCCATTATTTCACCTCCGATCTTACAGTTACACTATATGCGATCGCGGAGAAAATGGTTTGGACTTTTACCTAGTTATAACGGATTTCTAATAGTAATAAGTCCGATCTATCCCCAATATAACTGGCAGTAAGCCCTCTGGGGGATAAACAAAACTCCCGCTGATTGAAGTTTAACTTTATTCCTTTGTTTCTGTTGCTGTAATACTAGTAATTTTAATTTGATCATTTTCATATTTTGTAGTAAACGTATAGGCATAAGATGTTTTGCTAGCTTTTTCTTCCTCTTTAGATCTTTTTTCAATGGTGACGGAAGCTTCAATTTGAACTTGATTATTGTCTGCTATAGTGCTTTTTAATTCTGAAAATTTCACGTTTATAAAATCAATATAACCCTCTCGAAATTGCGCGTAGGAGGACTTAGATTGCATCTCACTACTTAATAGTGCGTAAGCATTAACGTAATCTCTAATTTCAATACTCTCAAGGAAATAATTAACTAAATACTCTGCATCCTCTTGAATCTGATCGGGGTCTTTAGAACTAATAATATCTGATGTGCTTGCAAAATCCAGTTTATCCGTTTGAGCTTCGTGTGACCATTGGTCCATTTCATCAATTACTTCAGTGATTGGGATACTAAATCCTATCGTGCCGTCTTTAGTTCCAACTGAATTAATCCCAACAACATGACCTGTTTTTCTGTCAATTAATGGACCGCCACTATTCCCATCTGTAATTTGAGCAGATATTTGATATACATTATTATAATTAAATCCATCCACCGTAAAATTACGTTCTTTTCCAGAAATAATACCTAATGTAACAGTATTTTGAAAACCGTGTGGACTACCTAATGCAATAACTTCATCACCTATTTCAGAAGGCGATTCTTTTTCGACTTCCATATATTGACCTGCAAGCTGTGGAACACGAATGACAGCAATATCTGTATCTTCACCAATCCCAACAACCGCAGCTGGATAAATTTGCGCATTGGCAGTACGAACATAGATTACATCAGCATCTTTAATTACATGGGCGTTGGTAATAATGTCCCCACTTTTATTATATACGAATCCTGAGCCTGTAATGGTACTATCTTCATTTTGTCCCTCAATCTGAATTACATTTTTTTCAGCTTCATGAATGATTGATTTTAAATCTAAATCTTGATTACTTGTAGTTACTTTATTTATGACAGGATTACTAATCGACATATCTTCGCTTTGCCATTTTTGGTAAATAAATATCATAGCTATGATACCAATAATAAGTACAAGACCTGATAGAAGATATGTCGAATACTTTAGTTTCGGCACTGCATTGTTCACCTCGCTTGAATGAGCCTCTTAATTAATCGGTATACCAAGTTATTTTCTCAACATCCGTTTCTACATCTTTGGCTTTATAGTCGATATCAAAATGAGTGAATTCAAAGTTTCCAGACTCATCTGGATATAATTCATCAGGATATACGTAAACGCCATTTGTTAATAACTCATGCCCATCCTTAGTTTGAAGTCTATACTTAACCATGATGGAATTAACAGGGATGGTTGCCACACTCTTAACCTTCCCTTTAACTACAAGATTACCTTGATCATCACTAGTGGTTTTTATGGATACTAATTCAACCGCATCATTTTCATTTACTTGCTGTTCTTTCGTAGCAGAGGTCATAGCTTGTTCGATTCTTTTTTGCTGGGCCGTTTCAAAACTCACCTGCTCCTTATCAATCGTTGTCTGTAAACTTGTTAATTTCTCTGACTTAGGAGCATATTTTAAGCCATCCTCAACAATTAATTTCGCATCATTAAATTGTTTTTTATTTAATTGCTCATTGGCCCTTGTGTACGTATAATTAATTATTTGGTCTCTAATATCTTTTGTAATTGGTTCAGCTTCCTCAGTGTCGATAGAAGCAGCGTCCCAAAGTAATATTTTTAATTGATCAATATTCGGTTCCTTTTTTAAAGATTCTGTTACTTGCTTTAATTTAACAGCATTTCGATTAGCTGCAATCTCGTCAATTAATTGGTTTATCGCAGGCCCATCAAAGTCTTTTAGCGTGTTTTCTGTATTATTGATAAGATCGAGCGCTGCCTGATATTTTTTTTCTTTAAGAAACTGCGTTGACTCTTCTAATGAAGCTCTTATGGATAACGCATGATCCATAAATTCAAGTGAATGCTGTGCTTGATTAAAATTATGCTTATAGTCAATCGCTTTCTGAAAGAGCTCTTTAGCTTCTTGATATTCCGCATTTAGAACCTTCTCTTCACCCTTATTGTATAAGTCCTTTGCTTTAGCAGTTCGAATTTCTAACGTAACATAGAGTAAGACGATAGAAAGCAATACACAGCCTGTGACAATCGCTGGTAGCTTCCAAAATTGCTTGCCTACTTTCTTTTTCACCCGGTTAAACCTATCTTCTGGTAGTTTCTTGCCACATTTAATACAATAGCTCTCATCTTCTTTAATTGATGTACCACAGTACGGACAATGGAGCATTTAAATCACCTGCTTTTATATGAAACAGCTTCTGTTTTCATTTAATTAGTAATAGCATTATTTTATCATATTTTGACTTTTCTTAGGTAATAGAAATTGGTATGATAAAGTGGAAGTATTCCAATAATAAGATTAACTAAGTTATGTTACATAGGAGCTTTTTGGAGGGGGTGCGGTACATATGGAAATCGATATGGGAGCTGTCTTCGGTATTATTTGTTTTGTTATTATTCTGTTAAATATTGGTTACTGTATCTTTGATGCAGAAAAATAAGTAATTAATGGAAACTTCAAAAAAGATCAGACGAATCGTCTGATCTTTTCCCATACACTACGTTATATTATTATTTATCTGGTTAAGGACCATTGATCGAAAGGGAAAATGATAAATTCAGAGCGGCCTATAATTTCATTTTCTTCGATTAATCCCAAGCCATTTCGGCTATCCTTACTTATTGCTCTATTGTCTCCCATAACAAAATAGTTTCCTTCAGGTATTTCCACTGGTCCATAATTACCTGACTGACGTTGTGCTTCTTCATTTAAAAAATTTTGTTCGTATTTATCACCATTAATATAAAGGTTACTTCCATTAATTTCGATTGTCTCGCCAGGAAGTCCAATAATACGTTTCACATAATTTTTTAATGGTCTTTCGATAATAACAATGTCCCCGCGTTCTGGTTCATCAAGAATATAGATTATTTTATTAAAGATTACTCTTTCACCGTTTTGGAGAGTGGGGTCCATGCTTTCACCTTCAACAATAGACGTTGCAAAAATAAACGTTCTTAAAAAGAAAGCAATTAAAATTGCAATAATGATTGCCTTAACCCATTCCAACCATTCATTTTTCTTTTTTGTTTCTGCCACCGAAGACATCCTTTCCAGAAAACATTACACTTATTATAGTAGCATAGTGGACAAAACTAAGCGAGTAAGAGAATCTCTACAAATAAAATAGCTTGTGTTATATAGCAAGAAAAACTTGTCAAATTCTGTAATGCTATGCTACAGTAAAATAAACCAAAAGGAGGAGGTATCACTGCGATCATAATGAGTACAACAGACAATCTTCTTAAAAGAATTGAATTTCTGCGTAATAAAATGACGGAGGTTGCATTGGAAAAAGGGTTTACCAATCTTGAATCAGTTGCGCTTAGTCAAGAATTGGATAGGCTCTTAAATCTTTATGAGAGCATGAAACACCCTGATGCACATGAAAAATAGAAATTATAATGATGTAATTATAGGAACGGTTTATAAATACGTCTGAATAAAATCCTCCAATCTATCCAGTCCTTTTTGTAAGGTCTTTAATTGATATGCATAGGAAATGCGCATATATCCTTCTCCTAGTTTAGAAAAGCTATTACCTGGTACTAGCGCAACCTTACCTTTTCTTACTAGGTCCAATCCTAATTGGAATGAGCTTATTTCTTTTATCGGAAATTTTGGGAAGAAATAAAATGCTCCTTCAGGCCTCTGGACACTAAGCCCCATGTTGTTCAATCTCTCTTGTACATAATCTCTTCGCTGCTGATAAGCAGATCGCATTTCGCTTGAATCGTCTATTCCATATGTTAAAGCCTCTAATGCAGCATACTGGCTAATGGAAGAAGCGCAGGAGACATTATATTGATGAACCTTTAGCATCTCCGAAGCGATCCAATCGGGTGCTAATACGTAACCAATTCGAAACCCAGTCATGGAGTGGGATTTTGATAACCCATTAATAACAATGGTTTTATCTCTTATCTCGGAAAATCTAGCTATGGAAATATGTTGGCTGTCATATACTAATTCACTATATATTTCGTCTGCTAATACAAACAGTTCTTTATCTTTCAGTATGGAGACAAGTTGTTGCAATTCTTCTGTTGAGAATGAAGCCCCAGTTGGATTAGAAGGATAGGGCAAAACAATACATTTTGTTTTTTTTGTTATATGCTTAACAAGCATATCTTTAGTAACTTTAAAGCCTGTTTTAGTTGTATCCATATAAACCGGACTTGCTCCAGCTAAGCGGATTAACGGTTCATATCCAGGGTAAATTGGTCCAGGGAGTAATACCTCATCTCCTGGATTCAATATGGTACGAAAAGCAATATCAATCGCCTGAGATGCACCTGTTGTAACAATGACTTCATTTTCAGGATTATAGCTAATCGCGTACTGCTTTTGATTAAACACAGCTATGGCTCGACGAAGTTCAATAATACCTGCATTATGTGTATAGGTTGTTTTGTTTTTATGTAAGGAATTTACCGCTGCCTCCTTAACGTGATCGGGTGTATGGAAATCTGGTTGTCCAATGGTTAACGATACAATATCTTTTTCATCTGCTACCATATTAAAAAATTTACGAATCCCTGATATTTCTATTTCTTTTACATTTTTATTAAGTAGATGTTGCATAAAATTACCTCCAAGGTGAATTAATTAAATTGTTAAAAAATATTTAAAAATTTGTGATCTAGTTTACAAGAATTTACGGTATACTCTTGTTGACAGTATAAAAGGAGTGTATCACATGCGACCAAAAACGTTAAATTTTGAGCAGTTAGTTAAACAAAATAAACAAGAATTACTAGACGATAAGAAAAGCATTTCTCAGATAGAAACTAGATTAGAAATGAAACAGATGAAATTAGTCCAAAACAAGAGGAAAAAAGCTTGATCTCTATTTTGTCTAGGTAAAAGAGACCGAGACAAAAGAATGAAGAGAAATAATTAAAAACGAACGATAAGGTACCGCCCCCCTGAAGTTAGAGTAAAAAATCTAATTTCAGGGGGCGTTTTTGTGGCTAAATAGCGAAAGAGCGTATATTTTCACGGTGCGGCGATGATTCTCCTATTGATCATATGATTATTCGTATTTTGAGTAAAGAAGTTGTGTTTTGTCCCAGCCTCTTTTATGATGTACCAGTTTTTCGTAAAAGGTTGACCGCCTTAGGTTGGTTATTTAACTGAATAAAAAGAACAGCCCCCAAAATACAAGCCATCCCAATCGATTGGATGATAGAAAACGTCTCTTGAAATATTAATATACCTATCAATGTAGCTACAACTGGCTCAACTGTTGATAAAATAGATGCTTTGGAAGCTTCTGTGTGGTTAAGTCCATGTGTATAAATAATATAAGCGAAAGCAGTAGGTAAAAAGCCTAATCCAAGTGTGTAGAAAATCACCTCGGGGTACATGAGTAATTCCCATTTTTCCTTGTAAGGAAATAGAGGTGATAATGCAATTGCAGCTATGATGAACGTATAAGTAGTTATGCTGAGACTAGAGTATTTTCGAAGTGCAAACTTGCTAAATATACTATATAAGGAGTAGCCAAATCCAGCACCTATACCAAAAATAATTGCACTTAGAGATACAGCATTTAGATTAAATGGTATGACTTCTACTAC
The DNA here is from genome assembly GCF_947495635.1 of uncultured Virgibacillus sp. Lineage (NCBI taxonomy): Bacteria > Bacillati > Bacillota > Bacilli > Caryophanales > Bacillaceae > Virgibacillus > uncultured Virgibacillus sp. The sequence continues at coordinate 19,452 of NZ_CANMAB010000030.1, forward strand.
GAGACAAGTTCCAATTAATGTCGTTAGAAGAGCCATAAGCTTCCCTTTCGTAATGGGCTCTTTGAAAAATAAAAAGGATAATATCATTACAAATGCAGGGGCGGTGTATAATAATGCTGTAGCCACAGGAATGGTACTTAATTCAATCGCTGTAAATAGGCAAAAATTAAAGAAAGTAATGCTTAAAATACCAGTTCCAAGGAAATACCTTATATCTTTCAAGGATTTAAGCTTTAGTTTGTTTCGGAAAAAAAATAATAAGTAAAGAAAGAGCAATAGGGCTGTTGACCATGCTCGTAAAATTACTACCTCCATAGGTGTGAAGCCAAACGAATAGAGGTTTTTAACATACCAACTGATTGTCCCCCATAAAGCAGCACCGGTGATAATATATAAATATGCTTTTTTCAAATACAAATCACCCCTCTATAGTTGTCAATTTAGCCCATTATATCAAATTTAATAAATGTTCTGTGAGAATTTTGTGTAGAAGGTAATTTCTTAGGGATGAATAAGGATGTATAGTTAAAAGAAGAGTAGGATAGAATGCTACTAATCTATGGAAAGAAGAAAGGGACGATACAATGTTCATCCTTTATATAGAGTATGATATGCATCGATTGCAATCAATAATAGGGGAGGGTAGCTATTTGTTACTATTCCTGATCGTTCTAGGAATAGGAATTTTATATCGTTTCGTAAACATATTTATTCAGTGGAATATGCGGAAACGTACATATATGCTTCTGTCGTACATCGGAATTAGTTTAGGTGTTTTTACAGTATGTTTTAGTATTCTTATAACTACAGGTACATTAGACAAATCTACATATGCATATTTATCACTACTGTTACGAGCGTTATCCATTTTTGGTATTGTGCTAATCTTGTTCTCGGCAGGAAAACGATTATTTTCACATAAATAAAGCAGTAGAGGATTGCCGCTACTACTTGAAAAGGGTGTATAAAGCGTATAACTGACTTGTATTTGTATGGAATAGGATATTATGAGGCTAAATATTATTTCTAATTTCGGTGTGATTTACTTGGCGGCCATTCCATTTTACCCAATGAAGAAGGAGTGAAATATGTAGAAGCAGAAGAGTGTTTCTTTTCATAGTTTCTTTTCTTATTTTCCGGCTTCCAATTAATATAACGATAAATGACTTTTTTCGCTTGTGATAATGACATTTTCGCTTGAGGGTTCCGATAATTTTCGTCTAATGATCCAAGGTGCTCTAAATTCTTAAAGTCTTTTTTGGTTGGCGGAATATGGAAATAATAGTTAGCTACTTTAACAAGAAGCGTTGAATGTTGATTACTAAATTTAGGCTGTTTAGAAAAATGAAGTCCGACTTTATTAGCTCGTTTTTCAGAGAGTAAGCGACTTATAGTTTCTTTTTTTATATCGTAGAGGTGTTTCGGGTCAGGAGCTGTTTTAGCATGCCGATTAATCGTATAAAGTGCTTTTGCAAGTTCTTCTAGTTGTTGTTTGTTTGTCATAGTTAGGCTCCTCCTTTGCTCCCGTTCTTAAATAGCTTGTCTATATCCTATCGCAAAGCATATCTTGTTGCAAGAGTGATAGCTAATCATTTAACAACAGAAACGAGCAGAACTTATCTGCTCGTTATTACGTTATTTCAAATCTTGAATCGTTGGAACGATTTTTTTCACTTCATCTGGCTTTCTTCCATCAAATCGATAAATAAAGTCACCATCTGGAGAAATGATGTAGAAATAAACGCTATGCATGACCTGATCAGAGTCTGCTGGTATTTCTAGAGGTGCTTTAAATGATTTAATAGAAAACTCTTTGATTTTGTCAAATTCATAACCGGTTAGGAAATCCCAGTTATCAAAAGATGCACCCCTGGACTCTCCAAATTCCTTTAATTTTTCTGGCGTATCATTATCTGGATCTACACTGAACGAAACAAGACGAACATCATCTAAGCCAGCTTCTTTTAGTTGGGTTTGTAGATTAGCCATATTGGATGTCATTGGGGGACAAACCGTCTCACAATTTGTGAAAATAAAATCCGCAATCCAAAAGTCACCATCTAACTCACTTTTGGAGACATTTTCACCATCTTGGTTCGTGAATGAAAAGTCCTTTACTTCAACAGAGTAGTCGCCTTGATATTTATTTCCGCAAGCAGCTAATAATAATAATAAAAACACTAAGGGTAAAATGAATTTACACGTTGTCCGCATATGTAAAACCTCCATACGTGTTTGAAATCCCATTAAGTGTAGCATGGAAAGCCCTAAAATACCATGTATAAATTGTTAACAAAATACTGAAATAGTGATAGTGTGTGTTTTATTAGGTATTTTGTTTCTGCGCTAACATATAATTAGTTGACATTAATAAATAGCCTGAAGGTTAACTATGATGTTCAAGGGTATAGAGGTGAATCTCTGGTTTACATAAAAATCGATAGGGCAGTCTAGTAGTTCCGATTCCGCTATTTACAAATAATAAAAGCTTATCATCATTTAACGAATATTTTCCTTGCACATATTTTTCAGCATATGCAGGTGTATAGAGGTGACCAATAAATGGCAATCTTACTTGTCCACCATGACTATGCCCAGATAATTGGACATCTACAGGGTAATTCACGGCTTGATCAGCAAAATCAGGTTCATGAGCAAGTAATATGGTAAAAAGTTCAGGATTAGCTTCAGTAAGTGTTGATTGTAAGTCTGGTTTGCCAAGCATAACATCATCAATCCCTGCTAGTGTCAATTGCGCTCCGTTAACGTCGATTGTTGTGTGATTGTTTTGTAAAAGATGAAAACCAGCATTTTCCATTACTTTCATCACTATCTCTGTCCCATATCCCCCATGGTCATGGTTTCCGTAGATCCAATATTTTCCTTTAGGAGCGGTTAATTTACTTAAAATATTTACAATTTTATCATCCCATTGAAAGGTGTGGGGCTCATCCACAAGGTCACCAGTAAATACTATTAAATCAGGTTCTAGTCCATTGATTTTGAGAACAAGTTCATGGAGTTGTTCTAATGTGTAATGAAATCCAATATGAGTATCTGAAAATTGAATGATTTTAAAATCCTGAAATGCAGGGTTTATTTTTTTAGATGAGATTCTGTTTTTATTTATGTGAAGAAGTATAGGCTCAATTTCTTTTGCATAATAGTATGTTCCGCCGCTTAGCCCTAGTAACGCAAGGAAACTACCAAGCGCTTTTTTTAAAAATGATCTTCTGTTCATTGGTTACAAACCTTTCTCGACATGCATTAGAACAAAATTATAACACGAATAGTGAAAAATTGAATTAGCCACACTTTTTATCGGAATAGTCAGTTAATTACTTGACATTTGATTCATAAGAACATACGATAAAATGGATAGGTATTAAACCGTTTAAATAATGAAAAACGAGCTACTGTATTTGTTTTAGGAACTGTTGTTATTGGGAGGAGAGCATATTCACATAGAAAGAAGTGTCCGCCATAATAAGGCAGACACTCCTAATCTCGGTAGCGTTTAAGGACAGGAATCACAATCTTCTTGAAAGGGTGTATGAAGACCTTCCATTTGAATGGTGCAATGCGATATATGAAACTGGTCTTTTAATACCTGATTTGCTTGTTTAAGTAAGTCATCACGATGGATAGAATCATCAACAACTACATGACAACTCAACGCTGGAAACTCAGAGGTAATTGACCAAACATGTAAATCATGCACATCTTTTATTCCTTGTAACTTTAATAATGCTGTTTTAATTTCTTTTACATTTATATGCACGGGCTTTCCTTCCATTAATATATGGATAGATTCCTTGGTCACTCTGAAACCTGAAATTAAGATTAAAATGGCGACGATTACACTAGCTATTGGATCGGCAATATTCCAACCGAAAAGCAGTATGAGTATACCTGCTACGATGGCTCCAACTGAACCTAAGAGATCACCTAAAACATGAAGTAATGCACTTTTAATGTTAAGGTTATCTTCTGAGTCTCCGCGCATCAGCATCCAAGCTACAATGATATTAACGATAAACCCAATTACGGCAATAATCATCATATTGGCACTGACATTTGGCGGATCCATAAAACGATGAAAAGCTTCATAGAAAATATAGAGGGAAATAAGCACCAATGTTATGCCATTAATAAACGCTGCGATGATTTCAAATCTACGATAACCATATGTTTTTGAAGTAGTCGCTTGTCGCTCGCCAATTTTAAATGCTAAAAGACTTAATCCTAATGCAGCTGCATCACTCAACATATGTCCAGCATCTGATAGTAAAGCAAGACTATTTGTTAGCAAACCTCCAACTGCTTCAATTATCATAAACGCCGTAATCATGATGAAGCTCCAGAATAGTACCCTCTTGTTACTTGTATGATGATGGTGACCATGGTGATGGTCATGATCATGTCCCATAATCAAGCCTCCTATCGTGTATGTTTACTGTGCTCAATAGTTTGTTCTAATAAATTCATAACGTGATAATCATCGGGAGAATAATAATACATGGTCTTTTCTCGTCGGTTTTTAACTAGTCTTAGCTGTTTAAGATACTTTAACTGATGTGAAATGGTAGATTGATTCATTTTTAGGCAATCTGCGATCTCACTGACAGAACACTCTTTATGGAAGAGTAAATGTAAGATTTTAATACGAGTTGGATCAGATAAAGCTTTAAACGTTTGTGAAACAGCATCGATTAATTGTTCATCAATTGGATTATAATCCATTTTTTTCTCTCCAATACTATATGATCATATGTTCATATTATAACTTTTATAAGTTGCTTTTGCAAACCAAAATTAGCTTGTTTCGTTTTTCTTATTTCTACACTATGGTAAAATATAGAATGTAGTTTGGTGGGTTAATAAAATGGATACGAAACTGTACCTTCTATGAAAGTATGATAAGGGGTGATGTGATGAGTATGTTGCAAGATAAGCAATTAACTGATCTATCTGTTGGTGATGTGATGATTTCTTCCGAGAAGGTTGCACATGTACAAGTAAATAATCCATTAGAGCATGCTTTGCTTGTATTGGTAAAGTCTGGATATTCCGCAGTTCCGGTTCTTGATGCATCTTATAAATTAATTGGAACAATAGCTAAAACCAATATATTAAATCAAATATTAGGGCTTGAACGTTTTGAGTTTGAGCGGCTTTCTGACATCCTTGTTAAGGATGTTTTAAATGAAGAAATACCTTGCTTATCAAAAGAAGATTCGTTACTTAAAGGCTTAAATACAGTTATTAACCATCCTTTTGTCTGTGTGGCTGATAGTGATGGATATTTTGATGGGATTCTAACAAGAAGAGCCATTTTAAAGCAAGTTAAAAAAGACATTTATACACAAAAATCATGAGAAGATGCTGGGACGAAACTAAAATAGTTAACCCCCAAAAACGGAACAATAAAAATTTAAGTGTTTATACGAAACGCAGGCAAATCCTTGAAAAAGCGAAGTATTTTGCTAGAGCGATGATACCAAAATAATCCGAACTGATTCGTTCGGGTTATTTTTTGAAGAAATACTTTTGCTTTAGTCTCTTTCATTGCTTTAATGAACAGGGATAATCTAGATAGATTATTTGTGAAAGCCTCTTTAGGAATTTACATAATGGATAATAATTGCGACGAAAAAAGCTATCTGCTAAATTAAAAGATAGTACATAAATAGGAGGATACGAAATAATGAATATGATGGATGCAAATGAAATTATAAGCTTTATCTCAAACAGCAAAAAAAGTACACCAGTGAAAGTATATATAAAGGGTAATGATTTAAGTCAATTAGAATTAGATAAATCGATTCAATCGTTTTTGGAGAGTAAAAGTGGTGTCTTATTTGGAGAATGGGAAACAATCAAGAGCCTATTAGAGAATAATAAAGATGTTATAGAGGATTATGTGCTGGAAAATGATCGCAGAAATTCGGCAATTCCATTACTAGATTTAAAAGGAATTAATGCTCGTATTGAACCAGGTGCTGTAATTCGTGATCAAGTAGAAATTGGTGACGGTTGTGTCATTATGATGGGAGCAATGATAAATATCGGTTCTGTTATTGGCGCAGGAACGATGATTGATATGAACGCTGTGCTGGGTGGGCGTGCGACAGTTGGTAAGAATTGTCATATTGGCGCAGGAACCGTTCTTGCTGGGGTTATTGAACCACCATCTGCAAAACCGGTTGTCGTAGAAGATGATGTGGTAATTGGAGCAAATGTAGTTGTGTTGGAAGGTGTTACGATAGGGAAAGGAGCAATCGTTGCAGCTGGAGCAATTGTTACAAAGGATGTTGCGCCAAACACATTGGTTGCTGGCACGCCTGCAAAAGTATTAAAAGAAATCGATGAGAATACAAAATCAAAGACAGAGATCAAACAAGAGCTACGGAAATTAAATGACTAAGTAGGGAATAAATATGCTAGAACTAAAAGAGATTAGAAGAGATCTACATCAGATACCCGAACTAGGATTTCAAGAAATAAAAACACAGCAATACTTGCTTGAAAAAATTAAAGATTTCCAGACTGATCGAGTGTCTATTCAATTATGGAAAACAGGTATACTTGTATTTGTAGCGGGATTAGCTCCGGAGAAAACCATAGGTTTTCGAGCTGATATGGATGGATTACCAATTATGGAAAAGACCAATTTAGCGTTTTCTTCCTTGCATCAAGGAAAGATGCATGCTTGCGGTCATGATTTTCATATGACCATTGGACTTGGAGCATTACAGCACATGATTGAAAATCCGATTAAGGATAATTGTTTATTTATATTCCAGCCTGCCGAAGAAGGACCTGGTGGTGCACTTCCATTAATGCAATCTGAACAATTTAATGATTGGCGTCCAGATGTAATCTTTGCTTTGCATATTGCTCCAGAACTACCAGTAGGTACAGTATCTAGTAAACCAGGGCTGTTATTTGCTAATACTAGTGAACTTTATTTAGATTTTACTGGCAAAGGTGGACACGCTGCATATCCGCATTTAACAAGGGATATGGCGGTTGCTGCAAGTAGTTTTATCGTGCAGATGCAGCAAATTGTTTCGAGAAACATAAACCCGCTGGAGGGTGCGGTTGTCACTATAGGAAAAATGGAAAGTGGATTTGTTCAGAATGCGATTGCAGAGACAGCAAGGCTGGAGGGAACGATTCGAACCGAACATCCTAATGCTATTCAGACGGTAAAAAATCGACTGGAGAAAATGGCTAAAGGTTTTGAAATGGCCTATGATTGTTCCATTACACTTGATTATGGTGCCAATTATTATCAGGTGTATAATGATCACCAGCTGGTGGAACGTTTTTCCGAAATAATTCAAGCGACTGATCTGAATTATATACAAGCAGATGCCGCAATGACTGGTGAGGATTTTGGGTATATGTTAAAAGATATACCCGGATTTATGTTTTGGCTAGGAGTAGATTCTGAATATGGTCTTCACCACGCACAGTTAAATCCTGATGAGGACGCATTACTTGTGGGAGTAGAAGCTGTTACAAAAACAATTAAGATGCTTTCTTTATAGCTTTTGTATATCTTTCTTATTAGTTGCAAAATCTATATATGAATTAAATATATAGAGGAGGCAATGAAAGTGGCACGTATTGGTGTGGAAGAAACATTAACAGATGTTAAAGAGGCATTAATGGAGATGGGACATGAGGTTGTAGATTTAAAAAATGCAGACGATGCTGCATATTGTGATTGTTGTATTATTTCTGGACAGGATAAGAATTTAATGGGTGTGACGGATACACAAATTGCTGGTGCTGTAATTAATGCTCAAGGATTCAGTGCAAATGATGTTTGCCAAATGGTAAATCATAAATTAGATTAATTTTTCTCTTAAATATTCTTATTTTCAACGAACCATTTTATCCAACTATTCATATATAGGTATGGGTAGACGGTTGAATTTAAGGATACTTTAGGAGGTAGTAGCATGCGTTTACGTGATGAGATGCCGGAATTAAATGGAGCCACTAATTGGTTAAACAGTGATTCGATTACCAAGGAAGATTTAATCGGCTCAAAACCAACATTCATCCATTTTTGGTCTGTCAGTTGTCATCTATGTAAAAAAGCCATTCCTAGAATTAATCAATTACGAGATACTTATCAAGGGAATTTACAGGTTATTTCAGTTCATATACCACGTTCTATAAGTGATAAGAACATGAAGAAAATCAAACTAGTTGTAGCTAATTATGGTATGCATGAACCGATTATTGTAGATAACAATGATGAGATAACAGATGCATTTGGATTGAATTATGTTCCGTCGTTTTATCTATTTGATAAATCAGGAATACTACGTTTTGTACAAAAGGGAAAAAGTAATACCAATATGCTTGAACAGCGAATCCAGCGATTGGTACATGCTGAAAATAACTAACAATAGGCCTCTGCAACGAAGCAGAGGTTTTTGTTTGGGAAAAAATATTATATATAAGAACGATTGTTCGTTTATGCTATAAAGGTAATAAGATAAAAGTTTGATCATGTAACTATTCATGTTTTATATTTTAATAGGTCAAGCCATTGAATGAAGGGTTCATACACATTCATAATTCTTAAAAATAATAACTTGAAAAAAATTTAAAAAATTGAGTTAAAAGAGTGGATATTTATTTCGGAACCCGTTATATTAGTAATTACGGAAATTCATCTAAAGGAGGGAAACACTTGGACACATTTAAAAAGCTAAAGCAATTCTTTTGGCCGTACAAGAAATATTTAATGCTGTCATTATTCTTCTTATTCTTTGTTACAGTCATTACCGTTGTGTATCCAATTATATTGCAACAGACGATTGATAACGTCGTTTTGGCTGATCAGTATGAATTGATACCGTATATTTCAGGAGCATTTTTATTGTTAATGATATTTAAGGGGTTTGCTACGTTTTATCATCAATATTTAGGAGATTTATTTGGGATTATAGCTGTATATAAATTACGTGACGCACTATACGATAAACTACAAAGGCTCTCTTTTAAATACTATGACAATGCAAAAACAGGTGACATCATGTCACGATTAACCGCTGATGTAGAAGGATTTCGTTTTTTCCTATCATTTGGTTTTTCTGAATTACTGCGCATCATTTTACTGATCGGTATTAGTTTAGGAGTAATGTTTTATTTTTCAGTGCCGCTAGCCTTGGTTACGATGGCAGCAATGCCTTTTCTTGGAATCGTTGTGTATCAGTTCGATAAACGGGTTCATCCAGCATTTCGGAAAATTCGTAAGTCGTTTGGAAAGTTAAATACAAGAGTGCAGGAAAATATTAGTGGGATGAATACAGTAAAATCTTTATCCAGAGAGGATTTTGAAATAGGGAGATTTTCTGTAAGCAATGATGATTACCGACAAAACTATTTAAAAACATCTTTCATATGGTCTAAATATTTTCCTTTAATGGAATTTATAGGTAACTTTTGTGCCGTGGCTTTACTGGCATTTGGAGGTTACCTAGTAATTAACGGCAATTTATCTATTGGTGAACTCGTCGCATTCTTTAGCCTGGTTTGGTACATTATGGGTCCGCTAATGAATCTGGGTTTTGTTGTCAATCAATTTTCTCAAGCAAAAGCTTCTGCTGAACGATTGCTAGAAATACTTGAAGCTAAAGAGGATATAGAGGAAAGTGAAACAGCTATCGATCAGCCTATTAAAGGCCATGTAACGTTTAATAATGTGACATTAACCTATTCTGAAAACGATGATTCTGCCCTAAAAGACATTTCATTTGATGCCCCACCAGGGAAAGTAGTTGGCTTAATTGGGTCAACTGGTTCAGGAAAAACAAGTATTACTCAATTAATAACAAGATTCTATGAGCCTGAAAAAGGTGAGGTTCTAGTTGATGGGAGAGCTGTTTCCGACTACCGCATTAAAACCTTACGTCAAGCAATTGGATTTGTATTGCAGGAGCCGTTTCTGTTTTCAACAACAATAAGAGAGAATATTGCATACGGAAACCCAAATGTTTCAGAAGAACAGATTATAGATGCAGCCATGCGAGCACAAGCACATGATTTTATTATGAAGATGCCAAATGGATATGAGACGATGCTTGGGGAGCGAGGAATGGGGCTATCTGGTGGTCAGAAACAACGAATTGCCATTGCCAGAGCAATCTGTATTAATCCAAGTATTCTCGTGTTAGATGATGCAACTTCTGCTGTAGACATGGAGACGGAATTTAAAATACAAAAGGCACTTAAAGAAGTAATGAAAGGTAGAACCTCGTTTATCATTGCCCATCGAATATCATCCTTAAAGCACGCGGATGAAATCATTGTTTTAGAGGATGGTGAGGTTGTAGAGCGAGGTACACATGATTTTCTGTTACAAAATCAGGGAGCTTACCAGCGTATTTATGAGATTCAATATCAGGATCGTGAAGAGATCATGAATAGACAACATGCATAAGGAGGGAAACTATGGCGCAACAAAGAGAGGAAAAAGAGAGTAGACATTTGCAACGATTTTACTATACACAGGATCAAGCTATTGAAAAACCTTTTAACTGGAAGCAAATGTGGAGATTACTTATTTATTTAAAGCCTTATTCGAGAACATACTTACCTGCAGCAATTATTGCAATGCTAGTTTCAACAGCTGTAAGACTTATTGTCCCCATCTTAATTGGTAAAGTAGCGATTGATGTAGCAATTGACGAAGGGAATATTTCGCTTCTTACCTATTTAGTTATTGGTATAGGTATCCTTTACTTACTCAGTTATGTTGGTAACGTCTATCGAATTAAGTGGGTAAATATTCTAGGGCAGAACGTCATTTATGATATTCGACAGCATTTGTTTTCTCATGTACAACATCTATCTCATCGTTTTTTTGATTCTAGATCTGCGGGATCTATTTTAGTACGGATTATGAACGATATTAATTCACTTCAAGAATTATTTACGAATGGAATTATAAATTTATTAATGGACGTTGTTACACTTGTTGGTATCATCGTCATCTTATTCGTATTAAGTCCGAAGTTGGCGCTTGCAATCATGATCATCCTGCCAGTAATGTTTTACCTTACAACAAAGCTTAGAAGAACTATTCGTAGATCTTGGCAATCCGTACGTATTCAACAGTCTCGCATGAATTCCCATTTGAATGAAGGACTTCAAGGTATGCGGATTACCCAGTCATTCTCACAGGAAAAAGAAAACGGGGAATATTTCCATGGAGTAAACTCAGATAATTATAAAAGCTGGAGAGAAGCTACGAGGAAAAGCGCGATGTTTCGTCCATTTGTAGAGATGAGTAATGCAATTGGTACGATCATTCTTATTTCATATGGTGCCTATCTAATTCTTTTAAGTGTGGAGAATGGTGGGATAGAAATAGGAGACTTTGTATCTTTTGCCTTCTTTATTGGCATGTTTTGGGACCCAATTTCTCGACTCGGGCAAATGTATAATCAAATGCTAATGGCAATGGCCGCCTCAGAGCGAATTTTTGAATTCCTTGATGAAAAACCAAATGTAAAAGAGGCGGCAGATGCATATGGAATTGATGACATGAACGGGCATATAGAATTTGACAAGGTAGAGTTTTCTTATGATAATGATCGAATTGCTTTACATGAAATTTCTTTTGAGATTAAGCAAGGTCAAACTATTGCGTTAGTTGGACATACGGGGAGCGGCAAGTCGACAATTGCTAACTTAATCAGTAGATTCTACGATCCTACAAAAGGAAAAGTAAAAATTGACGGGCATGATTTAAAGGAAGTAAATCTAAACAGCTTACGGCAAAAAATAAGTGTAGTGTTACAGGATACATTTATATTCTCAGGCACGATTATAGAGAATATTCGATTTGGTAGGCCAGATGCATCTGATGAAGAAGTAAAAGAAGCAGCAAAGGTTGTTGGAGCAGATGATTTTATTCAGCGATTAGCAAATGGTTATGAAACGGAAGTTGAAGAGCGGGGGAATATTTTATCGGCGGGTGAGAGGCAGCTATTATCTTTTGCAAGAGCATTGCTTGCTAATCCAAGTATTTTAATCTTAGATGAAGCCACGGCAAGTATTGATACGGAGACAGAGGTAAAGATACAAGAAGCATTAGGAAGGCTGCTGAAGGGGAGAACTGCAATTATCATTGCACATCGGTTATCAACCATTAGAGAAGCAGATAATATCTTCGTATTAGAACAAGGAAAAATATTAGAAAGTGGAAATCATAGTGAATTAATGCGTAAGCAAGGAGAATACTATGGATTAGTGAAATCACAATTTCAAATGCTTGATGCAATGTGATTAAGAGGCTGAGACAAAAGAATGAAGAAACAATTAAAAACGGACCTAATTAATTAAAAAAATTAATTATCGTTCGTTTTTTTGATTAGAATCATTCATTTAGCACCTGAAATAAGCGAGACTCTAGCGGGAACCGCACGAGTCCGAAGATCCAACTGATAACGTGTTTTTCTTTACCAAGTTAGCTGTGGCCGTGTTCGTGGAAAGAGCGTATATTTTCCCGGTGCGGCGATGATACTCCTATTGATAACATGATTATTCGTATTTTGGGTAAAGAAGTTGTGTTTTGTTCCAGCCTCTTTTTAATGGTTTAGAAAACCCCTGCCTATACTGAGTTCTAGAGACCTCCTAGGAAGCAAAAAGCGGCTTCCTGCGGGTTTTTAGGAAGTTGCTTTTTTTGGAGAGGATAGGGAAGCGTTTGGTTCATTTTATACAGGCAGAAATCCCTTTCAGACATCCTTTAAAGTCCAAGATTGTTGTTGACAGAGGCTTACAGTCGCAGCGAAAGCTATCCGTTCACAAAATATTTGTCTCTTTTATTCATATAGAAATATGTGATAAGCTAAGGACAAAGAATAGTGATGGAGGAAACAGGATGAAACGAGAATTTGCGGTAATAGGTCTTGGAAGATTTGGTGGTAGTATTTGTAAAGAGCTTAGCATGGAGGGTATGGAAGTTCTTGCTATTGATAATAATGAGGATCGAGTAAATGAATTTAAAAATATTGCATCACACGCAGTGATTGCTGATTCAACGGATGAAGTGTCGTTGAAAGAATTAGGAGTTAAAAATATAGATCATGTGATTGTGGCAATAGGTGATGATATTCAAGCAAGTATTCTTACGACGGTTATATTGACTGATTTAGGGATTAAAAAAATTACAGTTAAGGCTCAAAATGATTACCATGCAAAAATTTTAAATAAAATTGGTGCTGATCAAGTTGTTCATCCTGAAAGAGATATGGGTAAACGAATAGCGCATAATATTATTTCCAATAATATTTTAGATTATCTAGAATTATCGGATGATCATAGTATTGTCGAAGTTAAAGTAGGAAATAAAATGTTAGGCAAAACATTGGCAGATTTAGATATACGAGCCAACTATGGCTGTAACGTTGTCGCAGTAAAACAAGGAAAGGATATAAATGTCTCACCAAGTGCTGATCACGTCTTCACAGAAGGAGATATACTTATCGTTATCGGTGCGGATAAAGATATTTCTCGCTTCGAAAAACATTTAGTCATCGAGGAATAAAGCTAAAAAAAACAAAAAGTCTGGGACGAAAAAATTGTTGCAATGTAAAACCCAAACTTTATCTGAAATATTTTAGATAAAGTTTGGGTTTTTGTTTTACAGACAGATTGTTCATTTATCGCTCAGTCAGAAGATAAATTTAATCATCTTTATTTAGCGGTTCTACTATTTTACCATTAAACTTCCATAATAATAGGTAACACCATCGGTCTGCGTTTTGTTTTTTCATAAAGAAATGGGGCAATCGTATCTGTTATTTCGTTCTTAATTTCAGACCATTGCGTAGTTTTTCGTTCCATTACTTTATCTAGATGAGAAGCGACTAATTTTTGCGCTTCATTAATGAGATCCTCTGATTCTCTCATATAAACGAATCCTCTAGAGATGATGTCTGGTCCAGCAGAGATTTTAAACTCTTTCATATTTATACTGACAACCACGATTACAAGTCCTTCTTCAGAAAGGATTCGTCGATCTCGTAACACGATATTACCAATATCACCTATGCCGCTTCCATCAACATAAATGGAACCTGAAGGGATTTTTCCAGCTATAATGGCATTATCTTTTCCTAATGCCAATACATCGCCATTATCCATAATAAATGAATTACTTGGCTCTACATCACACGCTTCGGCTAATTTCATATGCTCTTTTAGCATACGGTATTCTCCATGGATAGGCATGAAGTATTTTGGTTTGATAAGGCGAAGCATTAATTTTTGCTCTTCCTGACTACCGTGACCAGAAGTATGAATATTACTTAATTTGCCATGAATAACATCTGCACCAGCTCGGTACAATTTATTAATTGTACGTCCAACACTTATTGTATTTCCAGGGATTGGTGATGAAGAAAATACAACAGTATCACCTGGTATAATTTGAATCTGACGGTGTGTTCCATTGGCAATACGGGAAAGGGCAGCCATAGGTTCACCTTGTGAACCGGTACATAGAATGGTTACTTCTTGAGCTGGAAGACGATTAATCTGATTTGCATCAATAAATGTGTCTTTAGGAGCTTGTATATAACCTAATTCTTGTCCGAGATTAATGGCAGATTCCATACTACGACCGAATACAGCTATTTTACGGTTATTATTAACTGCAGCTTCTACAACCTGTTGAAGTCGATAAATATTTGACGCAAATGTCGCAAATATAACCCTACCATTTACTCTGCTAAAGATATCTTTGATGTTCGCCCCAACCACTTTTTCTGACATGGTAAATCCAGGAACCTCACTGTTCGTACTGTCAGAAAGCAAACAGAGCACACCTTCTTTGCCAATTTCAGCCATCCTAGAAAGATTAGCTGGTTCACCAACAGGTGTAAAGTCAAATTTGAAATCACCAGTATGCACAATGTTACCTGGTGGTGTTTTAACTACGATACCATAAGCATCGGGAATACTGTGAGTAGTAAGGAAAAAGCTAACGGAAGTTTTACGGAATTTAATTATATCGTCTTCTTGTATGGTATTTAATTTAGCGTTTCTTAATAGACCGTGTTCGTCTAATTTGTTACGAATTAATCCGATCGCAAGTTTACCGGCATATATTGGCACATTAATTTCACGAAGAAGATAAGGGATTCCCCCAATATGATCCTCATGACCGTGAGTAATAAATAATCCTTTGATTTTATCCTGGTTTTGCACAAGGTAAGTGTAATCAGGAATTACGTAGTCGATACCTAAAAGTTCATCTTCAGGAAATTTAATTCCAGCATCAATTAATATTATTTCATCCTGGAATTGTACTCCGTACGTATTCTTTCCGATTTCCCCTAGTCCGCCTAATGCAAAAACAGCAGCTTGGTCATTTTTAACGAACTTCATTTTTTATATGTTCTCCACTTTAAAATCATCGGATAATTTTTCGTAATCTAAATGTGCTTCATCCATTTCGTGGATATACTCAATATTATACTTGCGTTCATTTAATTTTTTTCGAACTTGTCTTACAGATTCTCCTTCAACATATACACTCTTCGTACGCTCTCGAACTGGAATTTCTTCTGGCAGTTCTTGATATAAAACTTTGTAAATCATCTCATCTCTCCTTAATTATCATTCTTGTCCATTTCTATTTTTATAACACGTTTATTTACACTAAATTATACCTGATTTGATACATGTTTTTCCTGATTTATCCGATTTCCCGTTTTTGTATTTCCGGCTTTATGGTACCTTTATATTGTTGCGATTGGTACTATCAATGGTAGTCTTTTTTACAAGTTGTAGGTACACGTCCTTGGCCTAAAAAGTCTTTCCAGCGTTTCTTGAGCTTTTCTTTTAGGCGTTTTAACATGACGTTACAGCTCCTTTCTCAGATTTAAGAAAAGCAAGAAAAACGTTCTACCGATCCAATCCCTCTTATCTATAGTATAGTATGAGTTGAGGAAGATTGAAATAAAAATACTTTATTTCTTTTAAAAAATATTTATTATTGCTTTACAGACTTTCTTTTGATACGTTGGTATACTTAGTTTTAACATAGTTTAATTTCTTATACATCCAGAAAAGGGGAATAGCAGAATGCAGAAAAAAATTGTATTTTTTGATATTGATGGCACCTTATTAGATCATCATAAGCAGTTACCAGCTTCAACAAAAGAGGCTATTCAAGAATTAAAAAATAAAGGTGTTTATGTTGCGATAGCGACTGGAAGAGCTCCGTTTATGTTTGAAGATATTCGGAAAGAGTTGGATATTCATTCTTATGTTAGCTTTAATGGACAATTTGTTGTATTTGAAGGAAAAACAGTTTATGAAAATCCACTAGAGAAAGAAGAGCTTGCTAACTTATATAATAAAGCACTGGATTTAGATTATCCGTTAGTCTATTTAAATAATCAGGAAATGAGAGCCTCGGTTTCGGATCACCCCTTTATTTCCGAGAGTATGGGGAGTCTGAAAATTTCCTATCCAAAAGTAGATCCAGATTTTTATAAAGTAAACAAAATTCATCAAGCGTTGATATTTTGTGAAAATGAACAAGAAAAGCTCTTTGCTCGAGCTCATGATCGCCTGCATTTCTTACGCTGGCACGATTATTCATGTGATATTTTACCAATCGGGGGGTCTAAAGCGGTTGGAGTAGAAAAGCTAATTGAAGCTAGTGGATTAGATTTACAAGATACCTATTCGTTTGGAGACGGTTTAAATGATATTGAAATGTTAAAGGAGACAGGTACAGGTATAGCCATGGGGAATGCAGTTCCTGAATTAAAAAAAGTAGCAGATTTTACAACAGCCTCTGTTGATCAGGATGGAATACGAAAAGGATTAGAATATGTAAATTTAGTATAAATGAATAAGAGAAACGGCAGTCCATAAGGGTTCTGCCGTTTCTCTTTATTCTACTGGTTTTGCATTTTCTGGAATAGCAAAAGGATTATCTTCATTAATATGATCATAAAACATAATACCGTTCAGGTGATCAATCTCATGTTGGAATACGATCGCTGCATAGCCTTTTAACCGTAATTTTAAAGGGTTACCTTCCTTATCAAAAGCTTTTACTGTAATGCGTGCATACCTAGGCACGTAGCCTTCCACTGGACGGTCGACAGATAAACACCCCTCACCTGTAGATAAATAGGTTTTTTCTACGGAGTGACTAATTACTTTAGGGTTAACAAGCCCATAGCTGTATTGCTTCCCATTAGGATCTTCGAAGTGTACAGCTACTAATCGCTTATTTAAGCCAAGCTGAGGTGCTGCTAAACCTACCCCTGCGCGTAATTGATATTTTTCAGCTATTTCTTCATCTTGACTATTTTTTAAAAATGTAATCATATCCTCTAATAACTTTTTATCAGCGGTGTTTAATGGATTCTCCACCTCTTCAGCAACAGTTGTTAAAGAAGGATGCCCTTCACGAACAATATCTTTCATGGTTATCATGCATACCACTCCTAATCCTATACTCTATTCTTCATTTCAATTTCATATTTTATCATATTTAAGTTATATTAATCATAGTTTTACTATATACATGCTAGAGCAATTAGATTTATCTTTTGTCCGATATATTTTATGGTATACTGAGAATCGAATAATTGATGGAAAAGTTGTAGGGGGTAATATTCGTGCCATTAAAAAAATCTGCCATTTTCGCAGGAATCATACTTTTATTAGTGATTTCTGCTTGTAGTAGTAAGTCTACTGAGGAAAAAATTCAAGGACATTTAGAGGAAGCTGTTTCTTTAGAACAAGGCTTTGAGGAGCAACAAAGTAAAATTACTGATTTAGAAAAAGAAGAGCAGCAATTATACAGTAAAATTGTCAATCTCGGTATGGACGAAATGGATAAAATTAAGAAATATTCTAAACAAGCAATTGAAACAATTGATCAACGTGCTAAAGAAATAGCTAAAGAAAAGGAAAGTATTGAAGCAGCAAGTAATGAATTCTCTGAAATAGAAGAGCTGATTACTGATCTTGAAGCGGATAAAGTGAAGAAGAAAGCTGAAAATATGAACGAAGTAATGGAAAAGCGCTATGAAACGTATTCAAAGCTAAATAAAGCTTATCAAGAATCGTTAAAACTCGAAAAAGAAATGTATACCATGCTTCAAAAAGAGGATCTTGAGCAAAAGACTTTAACTGAACAAATTAATAAAATAAATGATAGTTATGAAAAGGTTATTGATTTAAATAAAGCGTTTAATGATAATACCGTAAAGTATAATAACTTAAAGAAGGAATTCTATAGTTTGGCAGGTATGGAAGTAAGCTATGAAGAAAACCCTACTGGAGATAAGTCAAATAAAGAAACGAACTCCAAAGAATCTTCAACAGAAAAATAAATAGGTAGTTTTTAGGAATAACACGCTACAGTACCTCTAAAGGTGATGCTGTAGCGTTTTTGTTAGTTTAGGAACTTATAGAGTTTGCCCATGTGGATAAATAGGGGCGTGTTAAGCCGCGTCCAGCTCCAGCGCCCAGAAACGAGGTGACTTCACGAATCGTCCTAATCTAAGCCATCATCGGCTTGCAAGTTTACCGTGCTTCCTTTACCTCCAATCACTCGCTTCAGTCGCTACGTTTCTAATCGGGCGCTTGCGCTTTTGTTCTAAGTTAAGAAAGTATAAAATCAGTGCAATGACTGCG